>LFTI01000068.1:2892-3641 GCA_001513285.1 Rikenellaceae bacterium DTU049 | reverse complement strand
GCTTAGATGGGAACTGATTGTATTCATCCCGGATGCGATCGATGCCGGTACCAAACTTCTCAATAATGTGGAGGCGATGAAAGACGTTTGCAATGATCGTGTTTCTCGGAATGGAAACCTGGCTGTATAAGTAGGTCGCTTCACTTATACCTTCGGGGAGGCCGCCCGGAGAAACGATTTCAATACGATTTTCGTACATGGCCACCTGTACACTGCCATTTAGATCATAGCGCCGATTGATTAAGGCGTTCGCGATCCCTTCTCGGTATGCCTCTTTTGGTATTTGAATTCTTGTGATTCGGCGAAACTCCACAACTTCCTCGTAGGGCTCGTACCATTCATCAAACATTTCCAACGCGGATTGATACTGCAAGAGCAAAGACTGAGATGCAATATCTTTTCGATCCAAGAACTCAGAATGTGTCTTGCCAAAGCGAACGATTGATGTCGCTGAACGCGAGTTTTCGTTCGTATCCGCAAGTAATTCAGCGGCTCTCGTGTATCCATCTCTCGTCATAAGTCCAAGCGTTCGTAGTGTATCTTCTGAGAATTCCTTCAGGGCAATTTCACGTTTAAGTTCCTGCTCTAAGACGCTGAATTTTAACTTTTCGTCGGGCACGATGAGTTGGTCGTAGCTTTGTTCAACACCCGATAAAACCAGTTGGCGAATCTCTGAGCGATCGACAGGGGTGGAAGATGTATCGGACCTCTTGTACGTCGTATGATTGTAATAGTACGGAGCACTTTTT
>LFTI01000068.1:0-2842 GCA_001513285.1 Rikenellaceae bacterium DTU049 | reverse complement strand
CACAACGATGGTATCGCGGCCCATCTTTTGTGTTTCTATCTTGAAGTGTGGGCGAGGATTGATACAATCGTTGATTTTATTTTCGATTTGAAGCCGTAGCTTCGCCTCGTCAGAGACACCGATGATGCTCCCGTCATCACTTACCCCAAAGACAATTCGCCCGTCACCATAATTCGCGTAGGCGCTGACTGTTTTCAAAAAATGGTCACTTAATTTTGCTTTAAGTTCCAGATATGCATTTTCTTTTTCCGGATAGATCATGTTTTCAACCTTTCATTTCTTTGCGACCATTGATGAGGTGAAATAAGGGGCCGCAATACAAATGTCCAAGAAAAAACGTCCCTACCCAATCGGAAAATTGCACCCATGTTCAAAATGCCTCCATAAACCTTCTCGTCACTGGATAGGTACATTTAACTGTATCACAATCGGGTCAAAGAATGTAGCAAGTATTCTCGCTTGCAACTATTGCAAAACCATTCAAAAACGCTCGATCTATCTTGCTTTCCATCACATAGATAGTCATCTGTATTGCATATAGACAATCATCTAGTAAGCGTCAAATGAAAAGCTTCGCTATTCGCTTAATGGTCACTATTTGGCGGTAGGAAAAAGGGGGTTATTGAAATCCTATACGATTTACGAACTGCATCAAGAGAACGCCGAGGAATTGATTGCCTTTATGCGAACAGTGTTTGATTGAGCCTGTTTCTTCCCGCAAACGGATTGGTAATACAGCCTTTGTCAGTCGTCAAAAATGGCGTCGTACATCTCCAGTTCATCCACCCAAGCGTCCACTTCTTTGTACCTATTTTGTTTGACCTGTTGGCGACCCAACTTGCGATAATCTTTGCGCCTCGCCTTTCGCTTGATCTTTTTGAGCTTGTGAAAAGCTTTGGGGACAAGATGCGCTTCGTAGTCGTAAAAATCCAGGACAATCGCGATGGTTTTTTGCGAAGCATAAAGGGGCACGACGACAGGATCACCTACCCGAATACTGAGGTCACGCACACGGAAAATCGCTGTCTGCTGAGTCGACGGAAAAAGCACACGGGCGTAGCGGACCCAATTACCTTGATAGGCGTGGTTGGACATACTTTGTTCCTTTATCTAATATGCAAAATGCGTATTTTTAACCTTCCATTTTTCCAACGAAATCTGTACCCAAAAAAGATAGATGCCGAATGTGATGATGCTCAACAAAAGCCACTTGATCCAATGCCCGAATAAACTCAACGCCCTGCCATGAAACTGGAGCCTTCGCCCCTCAATGACCGTATGGTTTACTCTCCAGCCATATACCATACAAAGGGCCCAGGGGTAACAAATGCCGAAGGTGAATGTTGTGACAAGAAAACCCAAGATACGCCAGCCGATGAGCTGTGCCAGGCCGCCGTCAAAATAAGATTCCATATACATGCTGAACCTCCCTCAAAAGCGTAATCGCCTACATCGATTCTAACAGGACCTTTTCAATCTCACCCAAAAGAAGGGAACCCCTATACTGTTTTCTAAAAAAACACAAGGAAAAATGATCCGCCGCGTCAATGAATGTCTTGGTAAAACGGGCCTCTTTCATAAAAATGAAAGCGGCCCGCCTATTCCAAGCACCCCCATGCCGCCCCAGGAGGCGGTCATGGGAAAGGTCGATCTTCAGTGCTTCGATGTCAATGGATGTAAATGACTTAATCGCTTTATATAAAGAACACGCGGTTTTCTTTTCGGGGTGCGGCCTCGGGCGCTTCATTCGGATAGCCCAAAATGCAGTGGCCGACCCCCTCGTAGTCGCCGGTGATTCCGAGATCTTTCAAGATCTCTTTTCCGCGCTCTGACTCAAACTCTTCTTTGGCGCGGTGGACCCAGCAGCTTCCCACGTTAAGCGAGGACGCCGCTAACATCAGGTTGCCCATGATGAGGCTTCCGTCACAAGGCGGATTGCCATCCTTTTCACCCAACACAACCAGTACCACTGGCGCGCCGTAGAAAGGATCGTGCCCTTCGTCCTTGCCCGCGATCAGGCGGTTCATCTCAGACAATTCGTCTCGGAGTGCTTTATCCGTTACGGCAAGAATAATGCTCTTTTGCCAGCCGTTTGAACTGGCCGCATAAAGACCCGCCTCGACAATCTGTTCGATGACTTCTTTCGGGAGCATCTCAGGTTTATAATTTCTAATCGCTCTTCTTTTCTTAATGGCTTCTAAAACTTCGTTCACGCTTCATCTTCCTCCAAAATAAAATTGTAACCACTTCATTTTAATACAAACATGAATCGAGGAAAAATCATTTCACCTTTTTGCAGCCTGGACAGTCCTCGGGACGCGTGCCCGTATTCACAAAATGCATGAAGCGATGAAGGAAAGATACATCATCGCCGGGACAACCCCGAATAAACTCCACAATGCGCAACAAGCGCTCCCTTGTCTCAGGTGACAGCTGATGCTCCATGCGGCAGGCATCCTGCTCTGCGATTGAAGGGTCAAGTCCCAACACCTCGTGCAGGAACGCGTACATGAGTTGGTGGCGTTCGTAGACATCTTCGGCCACTTTCCGGCCCTTTTTTGTCAGCTCAATATGACCGTATTTTTCTTGTTCGACAAGACCCTTTTCCGACAATGTTTTCACCGCCGAGACCACCGAAGGCATCTTGACATCGAGCGCGTGCGCCACATCCTTCACTCTTGCGACTTTTCGCTCGCGGTCAATCACGAGCAAAGCTTCCAAATAGTCTTCTTCTGACTGTGTGTACTGATTCAAGACATGCCTCCTATCGTTGTGCTAAGTAGTCTTTGCCCTTTTGAGAAATCTGATAGGTTTTCACGATTTCCTTCTGACAGCTTTTGAT
>LFTI01000044.1 GCA_001513285.1 Rikenellaceae bacterium DTU049 | reverse complement strand
TTAGGAACTTTTTCATCAACATTTATTATGGAATGTGCTTTTATGCCTCCTTTGCGTTTTCCATTATTGGGTTTTCGTCCAACGCATTTTAAAATATCTTGAAAAAGACTGATGGTTGTACTATCAAATATCTCTATTTGCTTGTTTATTACAGCTTTAATTCGGCTGTCCGAAAACAGATTATCCAAAAAAAATAACTACTTTTGCCCATAATATATAGTATTGAGTTATTTAAACAAAAATACTATATATTGAAAAAGTTTTTTAACTCCTTATTCTTAAAAATTTTTTTATCGGACAACAATGATTTTTAATAAATTTCTACTTAATTTACTTTTTTGTTAACCACACAAAGAAAAGTAACAAAAGAAAGGTCTCCGCTGGGGAAATGCGGATGAGACACAGCGTTTTTTTAAATATAAAACAACTATTTAGTCATCCCTTCTAACGGATCTTCTTCAAAAATATTAAAGAAAATATGTCTAGAGGGTATAGTTTACCCCGTTGGATAATCACACTTAACAATGTTTAACTAAAATCAAAGTAAATATCCAACGGGGTAAATGTTAAGGGGTATTTGGTTTTATGTAGGCAATAAGTTCAAATAATTAAAAAACTGAATTTTCTCAATAACCATCAGGCTATTGAGCTATTAAAAATTTATTAATTCTGGGGAAGGTCAGTTATAAACCTATTAAAATTAATGAAGATAATGATTTTATAATTTGGGGAATTGTAACTTATGTGATTCATAAAGTACTGTGATTTCAATTTATTACTATTGTATCATAGGTTGTAGCGTAACAACCAAATACACCTAATCCACCTTTTACAGTATGTCGTATCCTTACAGGATTAATGAATGGGCTGTTGCCAATATAGATTTCTTGTTCTGCTGTTCTCCAAAAATTGTAATGTTGCCTGGTCATATTTGCTGTTTTCACTATAACTGTATCTCCAACCTTGTATTTACCTAATTCTGGATCTCGATACGTGCTATCACTATAAATATTTTCTATACCTCTAACTAGATTAACTTTAAAAAATTGATTATTAAAATATATGTCATCCAAAACAAATAATGCAGATGGTACAAAATAATTATCTCTCGATTTTCTTTTAGTAAAATAACGATAAAAATTCTTTTCTGGAGGATCAATAAAGGAAATCCATAAATCTTTTAATGTATCATTATCCTTGATAGGTTCACACCATAATGAGTCTAAAAAAACTTGTGAAGGCATAGTATCACTTCCAGTAATAGTATCAGAGCCAATTATAACTTTAATGGAATATATTTTATCTAGCTCTCCCACCATTTGATTAGTAGTGTAATATAAATACGGCCATGCACCATTGATAAGATTATTTGTAGATAAAAAACATTCTACTTCATTTTCTCCATTAGAGATGTACACTTTAGCATCTAAAACGAATAAATTCATTATATAAGTACTATCTATAGGATCAAAATAGCTGCTATTACGTGTTACAGCTATTACTGGATAATGATCATTTTCTATGTAGCCTTCTATTACATATTTTTTATCTGGTTCTGGCAGATCAAGCTCAATTTCCTTACTGCATGAAGCTAAGGTTATAAATAAAATAAGGAAAAATAATTTATAAATTCTCATAATAGATTAAAATTTGAAATTCCACGTAATCGATGGTAGAATAGGGAAGAGTGAAAGCTGTTTGGCAGTGATAGACATATTATTTTGTGTCATATCTCCATTAATATCAAAATAAATAACATAAGGATTTTTTCTATTGTAAATATTATAAATAGATAGATTCCAACTTTCTTCGATTTTTCTTGATTTTTTCTTATGTTGCGGATACCAGGTGAGGCTAAGGTCAGCTCTATGGTATGATGGTAAACGAAAAGCATTTCTATCACTATATTCTGTTACAATATTACCTTCTATAAAATATCTAGAAACTGGGACCGTAGCTGTATTACCGGTGGCAAACACCCACACACCAGATAAACTAAACGCATTACTTATCCGATATGTCAAAACTATGCTTATATCGTGAGTACGATCATATTTTGCGGGAAAAGGTTTCCCATCATTAATTTTAGGAAATTCACGTTCAGTTTTACCATAGCTATAACCTATCCATCCTGTGAATGTTCCATATTTTTTTTGTAAAAATAATTCTATACCGTAAGCTCTGCCTTTGCCATATGTAAAATTATTGTCTAAATTAGTAAGTATATAATTTTCATATAGTGACTCTTCTTTATAATCTATTTGGTTAAATAGCCATTTATAATAACCTTCTATACTAAGCTCTATAGAGTTATCAAAAAAATTACGAAAATATCCTAATGATAATTGATAACCAATTTGAGGTTTTACACTATCAGTGCTAGGAATCCATAAATCCGTTGGCAAAGTAACGTTTACAGGAGAAACCATATGAATAAATTGTGTATTACGAGTAGCAGATAGTTTAATAGAGCTTGTACTATCGACTTTAAATCTAACTAAGAAACGTGGCTCCAATTGATAATAATCGACGATTTTTTTGAATTTACCATAAACGATACTATCAGTATTAGTGAGGGTTATAGGATCGAAAAGATATCGAGTGAATGGTCCTATTTGTTGATAATATCCTAGTCTGACACCTGCTGATATGCGTATCCATTTATTTATGTCACCCTCTGTATGAAAGTAGCCAGCAGCTTCCCACGCATAAAGTTTAGTTGGATTACCTAGATTGAATGGACTATTTTCCATAGTAAAAGAAGCTGTATATGGTTTGAAAGTATGATGTATGCCTTCGGCTCCAAATTTCATATTCCAACCATCTTTTAAAAAATAAGCAAAGTCAGATTTTAATTGAAAATCTCTAATAGATGTATTTAATTGTACATTATATAGCTCTTGTATAGCACCAAAATTAAAATTATAATCGCTATAAATAAAAGTAGTATTAGAAAATAATTTTTGTGAAAATAGATGATTCCATCTAGCAGTGAGAGTAGCATTACCCCAATCAATATTTGTAGAGAAATTATCATCAGCTACTTTCACGTCAAATACATCTCGTCCAAAATATCCACTTATAAATATGCGATCTTTAGGAGAAATTATATAATTAGCTTTAGCATTAATGTCATAAAAATAATAACCTATAGGTGTTTTCATAAATGGTTTCATTACAATATCTGCATAGGTACGTCGTGCACTTATTATGAAAGATGCAGTGTCTTTTTTAATTGGTCCTTGAACAGCTATTCTACTAGATATGAGTCCTAGCCCACCTTCTAATTGATATTTTCGCATATTACCTTCTTTCATCGAAACATCTAATACAGATGAAATGCGTCCGCCATAGTTTGATGGTATTCCAGATTTATATAATTCTAGATTTTGAATAGCATCAGAATTAAATGTAGAGAAAAATCCCATGAGATGATTAGCGTTATATACTGGAGCCTCATCTAATAAAATTAAATTTTGATCTGGCCCACCACCTCGTACATAATATGTGCTACTTCCCTCGCCTACAGTTAATACTCCTGGAGTTAGTTCTATAGCTTTGATTACATCTACTTCACCAAATAAAACTGGAATTGTTTTTATCCTTTCTACAGGCATTTTCACTACACCCATTTGTGCATCATACACGTTAGCATCTGAGCGTTCACCAGTTACAACTACTTGATCAATTAAGTATGTTTTTTCTTTTAGTTCAATATTTATTTCATAATTTTTATCTAGTATAATTTGTTGAGTCCATTTTTCAAATCCTACTGCAGAAACTTCAAATGTGTAAGAGCCTTTAGGCAAAGTAAGTGAATAAAAACCATAATGATTTGTGGTTGTACCTTTTAGTGGATCTGTGATATATACATATGCTCCTATTATTTGCTCTCCACTATTAGCATCTTTTACATATCCTGATATTGTATAGTTTTGTGCTGTTAGCCAAGCACTTATTAATAATAAATTAAAAATGAATAAAATTTTTAAATGCATTATATCTTTTTAAATTTTTTAAGAATACAAAAGTATTAAAATTATAAGAAATCTACGTTATAAACTGATAAATATTATGAAAAAATTAACACAAAACTGACAATATTTAGAGGTAATGATGTGAGATTTCAGGAAAATACATAATTTTTTTGGTTCTAATTAACTTTTTTTAAAACCAACTTAGTTAGATTTCGTAAAAATGTATAAAATTTTAATATCTTTCAGATTATTCTGAAAAACAAAGATATGTTATAAGTAGCAATGGATCTATTAATATAGAGACAAAAAAATTTTATTTCAAAAAAATAAATTTAATCATTGTTATGTAAAGTAATTACATTATTTTTGCACATTTAAAAATTTTTTTAGAAAAAATAGATGAAGACCAAGTATTTAGATCTAGTAGAGCAGACCTTTGATTTTCCTACTGATGAATTTAAGGTTATAGAAAATGAGCTATATTGGAATGATATTAATATGATGGATATTATTGAGCAATATGGTACTCCATTGCGAATAACATATTTACCTACTATTAGTAAAAAAATTCAAAATGCCAGGCGAATATTTAATATTGCTATGGCAAAATTAGATTACAAAGGCGAGTATTTCTATGCTTATTGTACTAAAAGTAATCATTTTTCATATGTATTAGCTGAAACATTAAAAAATAATGTTGGTATAGAGACTAGTAGTGCTTTTGATATAAATATTATAGAGAAATTGTATGATCAAGGGCTTTTACCTAAAGATAGATTTATCATTTGTAATGGATTTAAGCGAAAAGAATATATTGATAACATTTGTAGATTAGTAAATAATGGTTTCGAAAATGTAATCCCAGTAATAGATAATAAAAATGAACTTTTCGAATATCGATTTAAAAAAAATGCTAAAGTAAAATTAGGAATACGTATAGCAGCCGAAGAGGAACCTACTTTTGAGTTTTACACTTCTCGTTTAGGTATCAGATATAATGATATTGTGCCATATTATAGATTATATCTAAAAAATCATCCCAATTTCGAATTGAAAATGTTACATTTTTTTATAAATACAGGTATTAGGGATAATGCTTATTATTGGAGTGAGTTAGCAAAAGCAGTAAATGTTTATGTAGAGCTGAAAAGAGAATGTCCTACTTTAGATTCTCTCAATATTGGTGGGGGTTTCCCTATACGTACATCGTTAAATTTCGATTATGATTACCAATATATGGCAGAGGAGATATTAAATCAAATCAAAACTATTTGTAATCAAAATAATGTACCTGAACCTAATATTTATTCAGAATTTGGTATTTATACTGTTGGTGAGGCTGGAGCGATATTTTATAAAATTTTAGATCAAAAACAACAAAATGATAGAGAACTTTGGAATATGATTAATAGCTCTTTTATGACAACTTTGCCAGATTCTTGGGCTCTCAACCAAAGATTTATTTTATTACCACTGAATCATTGGGATTATGAATATCAAAGAGTTTTTTTAGGTGGACTCACTTGTGATAGTAGAGATTATTATAACACTGAAGCTCATGCAAATGCTATTTTTTTGCCTAAATTTACTCCTAGTGATCCTCTATATTTGGGATTTTTCCATACTGGCGCTTATCAAGATGCTCTAGGAGGTTATGGTGGCATACAACATTGTTTAATACCAGCTCCTAAGCATGTATTAATAGATTTAGATGAAGATAAAGAATATTACACTAAGCTTTATGCTAAAGAGCAAAGTTATAAATCTATGCTAAAAATATTAGGATATATGTAATTTTTTTTGGGGTAGTAATTTTAAAGTTGTTTTAAATAGTAGGATTATATATCTTATAAAATTTTTAATCTTGCAGAGTAAAAAAAATTTTGCATTTTATAAAAAATATGTAAATTTGCAATGTCAAAACCCCTAAAATTAATTTATATGAAAGGAAAGTTTTTTTCGATTTTTTTATTAGCCATAGCATTGATATTCACTAGTTGTGATATACAAAAAATGGCTAAAAAGTATGATACTGTTAAATATGAAACCACACCACAAGTATTAGAAACTCATGGTGACAAAATCAATGTTTCTGTTAAAGGGAATATACCTGCTAAATATTTTGGTAAAAAAGTGGTAGTTGATTTCACTCCTGTGCTTAAATGGGATGGTGGTAGCTATACTTGTAAATCTATTAAAATAGGTGGTGAAAAGGCAGAAAGTGGAGATAGTAAAATTACCAAAAAAACTGGTGGTAGTTTTACATGGTCAGACGTAATACCTTATCAACCAGAAATGAATGTCTCTGAGCTAGTAGTAAATGCTAAAGCTACTAAAGGTAAAAAAACCGTAGATTTAGGTGAAGTGAAATTAGCAGACGGTGTAATCTATACATCTATTCGCATAGGTAGAGATCAGGATCTTTCATTAGCCGAGCATGGCTATAAAAAAGAAGTTATTGTATCTAAAAATGCAAATTTATATTTTGATTATAATAGCTCTAAATTATCAGAAAATCAAAAGCTTAATAAACTAGATGAAAATAAAAAAGCAATACAAGATTTGAAGGATTTCATTAATCTTAATTGGAAAATCAAAAGTATAGATATTAATGCTTGGGCTTCTCCAGAAGGTGAAGAACAATATAATGCTAATCTATCAAATGATAGAGCTGTTGCTGCTAAAAAATATATTGAGAGCTATATTGAGAAACTAGATAGAGATATTGCTAAATCTCAAAAGAAAAAATATGCAGAAGTAAAACGTGAAGCTCCTCTGACAATAAATGGTAAAGGTGAAGATTTCGATGGATTTATGCAAGCTATTGAAAAATCTAATCTCCCAGAAAAACAAGCTATCATTAACGTTATTAAATCTCAAACTGATAAAGCAAAAAGAGAAAGAGAAATTAAAAATATGAGTGTAGTGTATGCTGAGGTAGAAGCTATACTAGAACCTCTCCGTCGTGCTGAAATAGTAGTTTCATGTTTCGAACCTAAACGCACCGATGATGACATAGCTAGACTAAGTCTCACTGCTCCTGATAGTCTAAAAGCTGAAGAATTACTGTATGCTGCTACTCTAACTGAAAATATAGATAATAAGCTAAAAATTTATAAATCTGGTACTCAAATTTATCCATCTGATTGGAAATTTTGGAATAATGCTGGATATATACTTTTATCACAAAATAAACTAGCTGAGGCTACTCCATTTATAGAAAAAGCAAATACTTTATCTCCAAATAATCCTGTAGTATTAAATAATTTAGGTGTGATAGCTACATGGAATAAACAATATGATAAAGCAAAAGAATACTTTGATCAAGCTAAAGCAGGTGTAGATGTTAACTATAATTTAGGTATATTAAAAATTGTAGAAGGCGACTATGCTGGTGCATTGAAACTATTTGCTGGTAAATCATGTAGATATAATATAGCTCTTGCTCAGCTATTATCTACCGATTATACAAGTGCTGCTCGTACTCTAGAGTGCATACCTAATAAAACTCCTGAAGTTTATTACTTAATGGCTATCGTAGGTGCTCGTACTGGAAATAATTCTATGATGATAGATAATCTTAAATTAGCTGTTCAAGATCCTAATCTAAAAGCTCAAGCTAAAACTGATCGTGAATTTCTAAAATATGCTAATAATAGCGACTTCCAAGCTGTCATTAAATAAACAATTTTAGATTTATATAAAAATTAAAAAGGAGGATAACTAGTTATCCTCCTTTTTAATTTAAAATATTTTATTGATTTTAAATAAATTTTTATCTAATTTACTTTTCTTTGTCAGCCACACAAAGAAAAGTAACAAAAGAAAAGTCTCCGCAGGGGAAATGATTTGATAAAACTACGCAATCACCTCTTGGGGTTTACAAACTCGCAAGCTTTAGCTTGCTCAAACAGTGTAAACCCTTATTGCCATCCCTGCTTGCTTGTTTTATTACAAATCATTTCCCAATGCGGATGAGACAAATCGTTTATCAAATATGAAACTACTATTTAGTCATACCTTAATAAGCCTGAACCACAGCTTTTTATATGATAATCCCAAAAAATCCTTTAATCCCACAAATCATGGTTCAGACAATTTTATATTATCATTCTCTGTGTTCTTTGTGCCTTCTTTGAGAAATCTGTGGTTAATATTTAACTTTCCAATTGTTGTTATTAATCCACAAATGAGCACAATTAAAAAATTAAGCTTGAGTAGATTAGTAGGAAACATCATATTCCAAAACACAACTTTTCATAAAGTCTCCATTTCTCCTCGTCTCCTCGTCTTTCCAACAACTTATCACCTACCACTTATCACCTATCACCTATCAACTCATCAACTCATCAACTAATTATTTATAACTTATCAACTCATCGACTTAATATACATATTACCAAAAAAGTTATGTTTTACTGCTCTTGAATATTTAATATTTCATTCACTTTGTTGATAATTTCTTCTTCGCTACCCATAGAGTAGGATGTTTTTGTCCATACTATATTTCTATTTCCGTCTAAAATTATCACATATGGTATATTATTAATCCCTAATAATCTTTTAAGCTCTTGATTAGTATCTTTTAGGATAATAAAAGGCCAATTTTTACCTTTTACAAAGCCAGTAACAGTAGCACTAGTACGCTGATCGTCTATACTAATAGCATAAAGCTTTACGCCCGTATTGGCTTGCCATTCTTCGTAAACATCTGATATCGCATTTAACTCTTGAATACAAGGTTTGCACCATGTAGCCCAGAAGCTTATTATTACTGGTTTACTATTATTGTGGATAGAATCTGTATTAAAAATATTCCCATTAAGATCAAAAATGTTTACACTAGGAAAATTATTTTGAGAATAAGCATAAATATTCACTAATAACAAAGCTAAAATTATTAATTTTTTCATTTTTTATGTTTGATATTTTGATTACAAAAATATAGATATTTATCTAAATAGAAAATTTAGAATTTCACGTAATTTCAAAAAAAGATTATTCATTATATATCTTGTTAATCGCACAAATATCAATTTTAGTTTTTTACATCAGTCAAAAAATAATTAATTTTGCAAGTAATTAAAATAAAAAAGTTAGATGGCTAAAATATTGATTACAAATGATGATGGATATAGAGCCAAAGGATTAAGAAATTTGATAGAATTTGTAAAACCTTTTGGAGAGATAGTAGCTATTAGTTCAGAGGCTGAAATGAGTGGTACTGGACATGCGGTAACAATTAAAAATCCCTTAAGATTAAGGCAGCACAATGACTGTGGAGAGTCTATTTATGTGTCTAGTGGTACTCCAGCAGATAATGTGAAATTGGCAGTTAATTGTTTATTTGATAGTGAGCCAGATTTGATATTAAGTGGCATCAACCATGGCTCAAACACATCTTGCAATGTTTTTTATTCTGGCACTTTAGCAGCAGTGATAGAAGGTGCTATGCTAGGGATACCATCTATTGGTTTCTCGGTAGATTCTTATTATCATGATTTTGATTTTTCTATACTCAGAGATTACATAACTCATATTGTAAATAGAGCAATAGAATACATTGCCACTAACAATAGAAATATGTGTTTAAATGTTAATTTCCCATCAATATCTGAGCCAAAAGGTATAAAAGTTTGCAGAATGGCTAAAGCTAAATGGGTAGAACGTTTCGAAAAAAGAATCGATCCTCATGGATATCCTTATTATTGGTTAGATGGTGAGTTTGTTTTTACTGATGTGGGCGATGATAGTGATGAATATTGGGTGAAGCAAGGTTATATAGCTATTACGCCTCTATCTCTAGATATGACTGATTATGCAATAATGAGTCTACTGAAAGCATGGGAATTATGATTAGAAGATTTTTTAATAGAGATAGTTGGAGTCTAGGAATTATTATAGGAATTGTTGCGCCTTTGTTAATATTTGGTTTATTAGCAATTTTTGAAGCTCTGTTTAGTAAAGGACCTGATGATCAAGTTTTCAGATTATCTACTAGAATAGTTATAGCAGTATTTTGTAATTTGATACCTTTCAGACATTATATGGTTAAACTTAGATTTGATAAAACTGGCCGTGGTATATTATTAGATACTTTCGTCTTTGCAATAGTATTTTTTATTTTCTTTTTAGATGATTTAATTGCTTAATACTTTTTTATGAAATATTTCATCTTATCAGGAGAACCATCAGGTGATTTACATGGTAGTAATTTAGCTAAAGCAATTTTTGACAATGATAAAGAAGCTATCATCTATGGATGGGGTGGTGACTTGATGAAAAATATGGGAGTTAATATTACAAAACCTATCACTGAATTAGCATTCATGGGATTTGTAGAGGTATTATCGAATTTAAATAAAATTGTTAAAAATTTTAAAGAATTCAAAGAAACTATAATTAACCTGAACCCTGACAAGATAATTTTAATTGATTTTCCTGGATTTAATCTCAGGGTAGCAAAATGGTTGCATAAGAATAATTTTAAAACGTATTATTACATTTTGCCACAGGCATGGGCATGGAATAGATCTAGAGCCAAAAAAATTAAGAAATACGTTGATATACCAATATCAATTTTACCATTTGAGGAAAAATTTTATCAAAATTATAATTTAAAAGTACATTATGTAGGCAATCCTTTGTTAGACCACATTGAGACTTTTAAACAAAATAATAAAAAAACAATAAATGCAGATAAACCTATCATAGCCATTCTACCAGGTAGTAGACTGCAAGAGATCAAGCTTCTTTTACCTATCATGATTAAAGCAGCGAAACCTTATGAGAATAAATTTCAAATTTACGTGGCTGGATTATCATTTATAGATAAAAATATTTATTTAGAAAATGGTGTAGCCCCCGATCAATTGCTAATAAATCAAACTTATGATTTATTACAAAATTCCTATGCTGCTATTGTAACTAGTGGCACAGCTACATTAGAAACTGCTATTTTCGATGTACCTCTGGTAGTTTGCTATAAAGCAAATTTGATATCTTATCTGATAGCTAGAATTATGGCTCGTGTGTCATTTATTTCATTAGTAAATCTAATATATAATGATGAAATAGTAAAAGAGCTGATACAGGATAAATGCACAATAGAAGAGATACAAAAAGAGTTAGATAAAATAATTTTTGATACATCATACAGAGAGCAAATGCTTAATTATTTCCGAGAATTAAAACAAATTTTAGGTAATAGTGGGGCAAGTAAAAAAGCTGCTGACATCATTATCAATTATTAATAATAAAATTCTCCTATTTTTAATTGTTTTTTGAAATTGACGTTTTGTTGATAACTAATTTATTATTTCTATCTATCTATCTATTATTGAGCACTTTACAAAATCATGAATTATTTGTTTAAATCAATTAATGATATATTATAAATATTTTTCAAATGCTTAAAATCATTATTAATGTATATTTTATAGAAATATTTTATGAAAATTTAAATTTTTAATAATTTTCCTTATAATCTATATTCTAAAAAGTATTAATAGTATTTTATTTAAATTGATATATCATTATTTAATTTAAACATTTATTTAATTGTTTAAGTAATAACTAAATTATTACTAAGAATGTACAGTATAATAACAATATTCATTATAAGTATAATTTTTTGAATAAAATTTTTATTTAATTTACTTTTCTTTGTCAGCCACACAAAGAAAACTCTCTTCTGGAGAAATGGTGAAATAGGTGATAAATAGTCTGTCAAAATGAGAAACTAAAGGTTCAATTTCATAAAGTAAATTTAAATTAATTTTACTTTTATGAATGTTACTTAAAATTTAACCAATTACTTGGATAAAATTTACCAGATTTTAACTCTTCAATAAATTCGTTTACATTGGTTATTTTGGAGCTAACTGTATAAAATTGTAACTCGTTTATATTTTTATCAATTATTTCGGCAAAAACAAAATAAGTAATTAAAGCTCTGCCACCACGATTAAAAACTAAACCATAATAATTATCTTTTTTTAATAAAAATATTAATTGATTATTTGGAAGAAAAATATTTCTTACCACATCAGTTTCTCTGTATTTTTTACCAGGATTAACAATATTAAAATTTCCATCAAATTTATTTTTTAGTGCTTTAATTAATGGCCTTGGAATTTTATTTTTATTATAATAAACATTTATACTATCTTTAATATAAAAAATTTCAATAATTCTATCTTTAGAAGTAAAATTATTTTCTAATGGGTTATTTTGAGCTATTAAATCTTTAAAACAAAAAAATAATATTAACAAAAAAAATTTTTTCATACTAATAAGCCTCCTCTGTTGATGTTGAATTTTTCGTTTTAATAACATTTCCGCTATGATTATTCCTCGTTCGTTCATTTTAAATTTTAGAAGCAGGTGTTTAAAAATTTTCTATCACAAATTTTTCTTCTTTAGTATCATAATTTTTATCTGGCATATAAAACTCTATTTTTTTCATTTGTTATATTTATTATTTGTTAACTTTAATTGGAATTTTTGCAATATTTAACATAAAAGGATAATTCAATAAATCATCTGGATAATTATTAATATAATATAACACAATATAATTATCTATAATATCAATTTTATATATTCTAATAAATGGATTGTCAAATTCTACAAATTTATTATTTTTATATGTTTTTAAATCAAAAACATATAGTTTATCTGAATCATTAAAAATGATTTTCTCTCCATTACATGCTGTAATTGCAGAACTTGCATTTGATAAATTTTTTACAATAAATTTAATATCATAATTATTTAAATCACAATAGTATAACATTGTTGTTTTAAATAAATCATCTATATTTTGATCAATTATTAAGGGAATTAACAATATATTATATTTTTTATCTAAATAATAACTACCAGCAGTCAGCACGCTATCTTTATAAAATATATTATCCCCATTATAAAATATTTGAATTGTGCAATACAACATGGAGTAATAAAAAGCAGGAGTATCATTTATTATATTCAAAAAACTCGGTTTCTTAATACTTATCAGATTGCTATCAATATATAAAGTATCAGGTTTTTGATTTAAACTATCCAACCCTTTATGCTCACAAATTACACTATCATATTTAATTGTTTTATAAAAAAAATCATTAATATTTATTGTTCTTACATTATTATTAAAATCGCAAATATTTAATATATTTTGAGAAAAAATATTAAATTGCATAAATATATTTATATTAAGTAAAATTAGAAATTTATAAAAATTTTTATTCATTTTTCATTATTATCGGACAACAATGATTTTTTACATACCTATGCTCCACGGTTCTATGAATGTTCCATTATCTAATTTAAGTAAATTCATGGGAATAAGTGTATCATCTCTACATTCAAATTTTTTATATGGAACGTAAAAAATATATTTTTTGTTATAAAATTTTTGACCAATATTATTTTTATCACAAATTGCTACTATATTACTATCAATCATTAATATGCCTTTATAGCCTTCTATATCTCTACCACAAAAATTATAAGATATTCTAACAAATGTATCCTTATCGTTAAAAGTTTTATCTTTATCATAAAATTCTATAAAATAAATAACAGTACTATCAAAATTCATATCAGAAACATACCTATTAAATTTTTTCATGATGTCGTTATTTAATATAAAACTACTAGTTATATTTTTATTATCATTATTATATGTAGAATTTTTATTATTTTTATTATTACATGATTCTAATAAAAATAAAATAAAAATAAATATTATTATTTTCTTCATATTTATCTTGTATTTATTGTACCAAAGAAAAATCTTTTATTTAAACATTATTTCAATAAATTAAAATTTCCTATTTAAAGCATTCTCTATTAACATATTAATTAATTGAGAAAGTGAATACCCCGCAATTTTAGCTTGTACAGGGACAATAGATGCTTCGCTCATACCAGGAATAGTATTGACCTCTAAAAAAAATAATTCCTTACCATCCCATATATAGTCGAATCTGACTACACCGAAGCATGATAAATATTTATATAAATTTTTTGATGTTGATTGTATCAAATCAGATAGATCCTTGCTAATATCAGCAGGAGTTATTTCATCAGACATACCTGGAGTATATTTAGCCTCATAATCGAAAAAATCTTTTTTAGAAATAACCTCCGTTACTGGTAGGGCAATGATATTATCATTATAGCTAAAGACACCACAAGTGAGCTCTCTACCTTTGATTCCTTGCTCGATTAATATTTCTTTATCATATTTCCATGCTAATTGTAGAGCTGCATCTAATTCATTAATATTATAAATTTTGCTAAGACCAACGCTACTGCCACTATTAGCTGGTTTAATAAATAATGGAAAATTTAATTGTTCTATTTTCTCGATTACATCTTTATATGGCAAAGGAAAGGGGAAATACACTGATGGAGCCAAAGAAACTAATTTACTATCATTAACGATAGATTTGCAATAATATTTATTAAAAGTAAGCATAGATACCGAAGCAGAGCAAGTAGTATGAGGTATATTTTTGATTTCGAGATAGCCTTCTAGCAAACCATTTTCTCCAGGAGTACCATGAATGATTATAAAAGCTACATCAAAATTAATTTTTTGGTTATTAAAGCTTGCAGAGAAATCATTTAGCAGTAATTCTACTTCATTATTGTTTGAATCTTTGCAAAGCCATTTATCTTTTTGTACATCAATTAGATAAACATTATATAGATTTTTATCTATATTTTTAGCTATCATATTAGCACTTTTAATGCTGATATCTCTCTCGCCAGAATATCCACCATACATTAGAGCAACATTGAGCATACAATTTATTTTAACAATGTTTTATATATTAGCTTAAAAGTTTTTTCACAATATTAGAAATAGTAGCATTATCTGCTTTACCTGCGAGAGATTTAGAAACGACGCTCATAACTTTTCCCATATCCTTTATAGAAGTAGCATTTAGCTCATTTATGACTTTTTTCACTTCATTTTCAATTTCTTCATCTGAAAGCTGAGCAGGTAGATATGTTTTTATAATCGCAGCCTGTGAGAGCTCTATATCAGCTAAATCAGTTCTATTATTGTTATTATAAATTTCTGCAGATTCTATTCTTTGCTTGTATAAACGCTGTAAAACTTTTATTTCATCAGCCTCAGTTAATTCTCTTTTAGCATTCCCTTCTGTTTGAGCTAATAATAATGCAGATTTGATAGCTTTGAGAGCATCCAATTTATCAGATTCACGGTTTTTCATAGCAGCCATGATATCTTTAGTTATTTTCTCTATTAATGACATATAATATTAATTTTTTAATTTACAAAAATAAAACAAATTTACTTAATTTATGAAACAATATCAGAATTAATAGTAATCTCGCCAATCAGTTTTCTTAGTTAATTTGACATCTTGTAGCATAGGAGATTTAATGCGAATAGTAAAATTATATGATTTACGAAAACCAGTAGGTATCCAGTTTAATATTATTTCCCAACAATGCAAATCGCGGTGTATATTTATAGATGTATAAGTGAAATCTTTCAAATCAAAATCGTAACCAGTCATAAATGAAACTCTCCAATTAGGTGTAAACTCTACATTTCCATTAGCAACAACTGATTTTGTAAAATCTATATTAGTCTCGGGTATATATGTACTGTAATGTCTCAGATTTATGCCAATGGTAACATTAAAATTAGGATAGATCTTTTTAGTAGAGCTACTTGATAGTTGAGATTGATTTTTTTTAACATTTGGATATTTCAAAATAAAATTACCACTGAAATTCCATTCTTGATTTTGGGTATTAAATAATTTTTTATTTATATTATATTGAAACTCATCAATACGTTTACCAGCAGAGTTATAATAGTATGGATCTAATCCTAAAGCGTAACGAAGTTCAAAATTTTTAAACAATTTTGTACGAGCAGAGATTATAATTGGTGATAACTGGAAACTATCAGCTGCAAAATTATAGCTTGAGCTAATAGATAAATTCTCTATCAAAACGATTTTTTTTAACATTTCACCAGTATCTGTTCTTTGTCTCACTTTAGCTTCTAAATTATTAGAAATCATTAAACTGATAGCAGAAGATTTTCCTCTTGGGGGATAGCCAAAGATAGCTCCCTCAAAGGGGCTATACCATTGCTCTCCATTAGGATAAAGGTAATAATCATAATAATTCCATGGATCTTTGCTAAAATCTGGTCGCCAAGTGTAACTAACAGATGGAGTGATGACATGTCTGATTACACGTAAAGGGAATTTACCAAATGAATACATACCATACAACCTGGTAGATAAAGAAGTAGAATATGATATATCTAATGGAGTTCTGAATTTAAACAAAGTATCTACGACCACAGTGCTATCTGTAGGATCCCAAGTTTTATTAATTGTTTTAAAATACCAACGCCAATTTGTATTAAACTGATTAGACCATTGTAAATATTTTAGAAGATTAATATTTAATGAAATAGGTAAATTATGTTGAATACCCATATTAAAATCATTCAAACTTAGATTTTCGAAAAATGTACTATCTGGTCGTGAGAGATTATTTTTAGCTTGCAATTGGTATCTGAAGTTTAAATTTTGATACCATTTCAGAGGTTTAGTCAACTTTTTTGGTCGTAGAGGATAAATAGTATTAGATGAGAGATTAATATCTGGTAATGAAATATCTACTCGATGAGTAGTATTACTCTGAGTGTGTCTAGCATTGAGGCTGAAATTAAAAGTCTTTAATAGTAATGTAGAGTATGATATGGACGAAGAGAAAGTATTGGATAAATAATCATTAGCAGATGAGGGATTAAATTTATTGTAATTAGAAGAACCTAATTGTACATTTGCATTAAATCTATTGGTGGGATGAGCCTTGGGATCCTGTTTATGAGTCCAGCGAACAAAGAAATCATTATAAACTTCATAATTGCTAAAGCCCTTTTCTCCAAATTCATTATGAGCAAAACTAGCTTGAAAATTACCCTCATATTTATATCTCTTCTTATAATTAGTTTCTGCCTTGAGAGCCCAGCTGCCTCTAGAATAGATATCTCCACGTAAAGCTAAATCTACATAATCGGAAATGCCGAAATAATAACCGCCATTTTCTAAAAAGAAACCTCTATTGGCACTTTCACCAATAGTAGGAATCAATATGCCAGATTTACGTTTTGTTTGAGTAGGGAAAAAACCCATTGGCAAACCAATAGGTACAGTGATATTTTCTATTTCTACCCATACAGGCCCAGTAATAATTTCTTTGTCGGTGATAACTTTTGCTTTATCAAATCGAATAATATAATGAGGATTAGTTAATTCGCAGGTAGTAAATCCACCAGTTTTTACTAATATGACGCTATCATTTTCTCGCTTTATATATTTGCCATGTAGATAACCATCACCTTGTTTAGACTGTACATTATAAACTAATCCTTTTTCTGTGTTAATATTATAAACTAATGAATCAGCTAAAAAACTTTGAGCACCTTGAACGAAATTAGGTCTTTGAGAATAAATAGAGTCTTTGAGAATGCCATAAGCATAAACCAGATTTTTATCAAAATCTATTTTTATGATACCAGCAGTGAGAGTGAGATCTCCATAAACAACCTTAGCATTTTCGTACAGTGTTATTTTTTTATTTTTCATCTCCATGACTAAGCTATCTTTAGATTGGTAATCTACTTTTTTATCAATAGCTTGACTACTTTTAGCAATATGTAGTTTAGTAGTATCTCCATTTTGAGTAATTATGCTGTCCTGCATTTGATTACTTTGCAATAAAGTATCGGAGTTTTGCCCTATCAAAGCAAAAAAATCAATAAATATCAAGATAGAAAGCAGATAAACTCTTTTTTGCACTTTAATTAATCAAAAGGTTAAATTACAATTTTTTTGCAAATTAACTGCAAAATTAGGAAATGATGTTTAATAAGTTTGATAACTTTTTTATTTTTGTTTATTGTTTAAACAACTGTTGTCGATATGTTTAGCATAATTATAAATTTTATAATAAGGAGTTTAATTAATAACTAAATTATTACTGTGAATGTATAAATAGTAACTATATTTTTTAAAAATGTAATTTGTCTTTTTTTAATATTTCTTATTAATTTCTTTCTGTGTTAAATATACAAGGAAAGAAAAAAGAAAAGTCTCCGCTCGGGAAATGATTTGATAAAACTACGCAATCACCTCTGTGGGTTTACAAACTCGCAAGCTTTAGCTTGCTCAAACAGTGTAAACCCTTATACCCAAGACGGCTTGCTTGTTTTATTACAAATCATTTCCCAATGCGGATTTAACAAAACGTTTTATAAATATATAACTACTATTTAGTCATCTTTATAATAAGCCTAAAACGCAGATTCTTATACTATTATCCCAAAATCCTTTAATCCCAAAAATCATGGTTCAGACAATTCACCCAGTGAGATATAAAATAAAAGATACATTCAAAGTATAATAGTAGTTATCTCACGGGGTAAATTTCTATCATTCTCTGTGCTCTTTGTGCCTTCTTTGAGAACTTTGTGGTTAAGATTTTATTTAAAAAACAAATATTATCAAATTTTTGTTAAATGACTATTAAATTAATTCACTTTAATTTTTATTATTTTTGCAAAATAAAACATTTTTTATGTCGGAAACTAGGAATTTTAAAAGATACACTATTACTACAGCATTACCATATGCTAATGGTCCCATTCATATTGGTCATTTAGCAGGAGTATATGTGCCCGCAGATATATTTGTTAGATATTTAAGGATGAGAGGCAGAGAAGTATTGTTTGTAGGAGGTAGTGATGAGCATGGTGTTCCCATCACCATTAGAGCAAAAAAAGAAGGAGTATCGCCACAGCAGATAGTAGATCATTATCATAATATCATAAAAAAATCTTTTGAAGAATTTGGAATTAGCTATGACATCTACTCGCGCACATCTAGCCAGACACATCATAAGTTCAGTCAAGATTTTTTTCTTAATTTATTAAATAAAGGAGAATTAATAACTCAACAAAGTTTACAATATTTCGATGAGGAAGCAGGGCAGTTTTTAGCTGATAGATATATTGTAGGTACTTGTCCCAATTGTGGCAATGAGGAAGCATATGGAGACCAATGCGAGAAATGTGGTTCGTCTCTCAGTCCGCAGGAGCTTATAAATCCACACTCTACATTATCTGGTAGTAAGCCCGTATTAAAAGAGACAAAGCACTGGTATCTACCTTTAGACAAATACGAACCATGGCTTAGGCAATGGATTTTAGAAGAACACAAAGAATGGAAAACAAATGTTTACGGTCAATGTAAAAGTTGGCTAGACAATGGATTACAACCAAGAGCAGTAACAAGAGATTTAGATTGGGGAGTTCCTGTTCCATTAGCAGAAGCTCAAGGGAAAGTTTTATATGTTTGGTTTGAGGCTCCATTAGGATATGTTTCTGCTACCATTGATTGGGCTGCACGGGAAGGTAAAGATTGGCAAGTTTATTGGAAAGATCAGCAAACCAGATTAATACATTTCATTGGTAAAGATAATATAGTTTTTCATTGTATTATTTTCCCCACTATGCTAAAGATGGATGGCTCATATATATTACCAGATAATGTACCTGCTAATGAATTTATGAATTTAGAAGGTAAAAAAATTTCTACATCTCGTAATTGGGCTGTGTGGTTAAATGAGTATTTAGAAGATTTCCCTGGTAAACAAGATGTACTTAGGTATGTGCTCACTGCTAATATGCCTGAGACCAAAGATAATGATTTCACTTGGAAAAATTTTCAACATCATAATAATAATGAATTAGCTGCTATATATGGCAATTTGGTTAATAGAGCTATTGTGTTAACTCATAAATATTATAATGGAAAAGTTCCTGAGAATTTTTTGTTTGAGGATGAAGAAAGTATTTATTCCTTTATAGCAAATAAACGTGATGAGGTTAGTAATCATTTAGAGCAATTTAGATTTCGTGATGCTCTAAACTCTATGATGGATGTTGCTAGATTTGGTAATAAATATTTAACAGAAAAAGAACCGTGGAAATTAGTGAAATCTAGCCCAAATATTACTAAAGGGATTATTTACAATGTTTTACAAATAATAGCAAATTTAGCTTTGCTTAGCGAACCTTTTCTGCCTTTCACTGCTAAAAAATTACGTGAAGTTTTAAATATCGACTTATTAGATTGGGACAGTATAGGTAGCCCTTTATTAAAAACTTGTGATATGATTGCTGAACCATCTATACTTTTCGAACAAATTACTGATGAAATGATCGAAAAGCAATTAAATAAATTGCATCAAAATGATAACAAAGCTATTATTCAAAATAATTTGTCAGACCTCAAACCAGCAATAAAATGGGAAGATTTCGACAAAATTGATTTACGCATAGGTAGAGTGCTATCAGTAGATAAAGTGCCAGATGCAGACAAACTTTTAAAATTAGAATTAGATTTCGGTGGCATAACTCGTACTATAATATCTGGTATAGCTCAACACATAAAACCTGAAGAAATTATTGGCAAAAATGTGATAGTAGTTGCTAATTTAGAAAAAAAGAAAATTAGAGGAATAGAGTCTGAAGGAATGGTTATTTTTGCTGAAAATAAAGATGGTAAATTACTACCTATCTTTGCTGATGATAATGCTAATCCTGGTGATAAGGTTAAATAATTTAACTTTTTTATAGAGAAATTTTTAAAAATTTTAGTAATAATAATGAGAATTAAATTAGAAAGTATATACAAAACTTTCAAGCCAGTAGAAGTATTGAAAGATATAAATCTGGAGATTTTAGATAATGAATTCGTATCAATAGTAGGTCCTAGTGGAGCTGGTAAATCTACACTATTGCATTTAATAGGTACTTTAGAAAAACCTGATAAAGGTTCAGTGAAATATGATGATAAAGACATTTATAAATTGAATGATAAAGAATTAAGTAATTTTCGCAATAAAAATATCGGTTTTGTATTTCAATTTCATCATTTATTACCTGAATTTTCTGCGATAGAAAATGTGATGTTGCCAGCATTAATAGCAGGTATTAGTAAAGAAAAAGCTTCAGAAAAAGCTGAAAGACTATTGACTGAATTAAATCTGAATCATCGGCTAACTCATAAACCGCAAGAGTTATCAGGTGGTGAACAACAACGCGTTGCTATCGCTAGAGCTTTGATAAATGATCCTAAATTTTTATTAGCTGATGAGCCAACAGGCAACCTAGATAGCCAAAATGCAGAAGAGGTCATAAATCTTTTTAAAAGATTGCACACTCAAGCAAATCTAACTATCATACTAGTAACTCATCAAGAGTCTTTTGCTAATATTTCAGATAGGATTATACACATTAAAGATGGTTGTATTGTTAAATAATTAAATTTCATTTGTAAATTATGTTTTTTTTAAATTTACAAGGTAATCTAAAAAGATTTTATATTTAAACATAATAGTATTATTCATTCTTTCTACAATGTAATATATCATTTACTCAACTATTGTAAAAAAATAAATGTATCTTTGTAAAAATATTAAAAATATTTATGGATAAAATAATTTATGATATTCCAGAGATATTAGATGACATTAGGATAGGCAAGCTAATAATAGTAGTAGATGATGAGGACAGAGAAAATGAAGGAGACTTCATAGTAGCTGCAGAAAAAATAACTCCAGAAATAATAAATTTCATGTCTAAATATGGAAGAGGTTTGATATGTACACCTTTGACTCAAGAAGTAGCAGATAGATTAAACTTGCCATTAATGGTGCAACATAATACGGCTCCACATAATACAGCTTTCACTATTTCTATTGATTTATTAGGTCAGGGTAATACTACAGGTATATCAGCAGCAGATAGAGCTAGAACTATATTTTGGCTTACAAGAGATGAGGCAAAACCAGAAGATTTTGGTAGACCAGGACATATTTTCCCTTTGATAGCTAAACCTGGTGGAGTTTTAGAACGCGCAGGTCATACTGAAGCAGCTATAGATCTTTGTAGATTGGCTGGACTGAAACCTGTAGCTACTTTAGTAGAAATAATGAACGATGATGGCACTATGGCTAGATTACCACAATTAATTGAAATATCTAAAAAATTTGATATTAAAATTACTAGTGTTAAAAGATTAATTCAATATAGACTAAAAAATGAATCTTTAATAAAGGAAGTAGAAGAAGTATTTCTCCCTACAGAATATGGTAATTTTCAATTAAAAGCTTTTGTACAATTAACAAATAATCTCACACATTTAGCTTTGGTTAAAGGTAAATGGAATGAAGATGAACCAGTGCTGGTGAGAGTGCATTCATCATGTGTGACTGGTGATATTTTCGGTAGTTATAAATGCGATTGTGGACCACAGCTACATCGTGCGATGCAAATGATAGAAAACGAAGGTAAAGGACTTTTGGTATATATGAATCAAGAAGGAAGAGGCATAGGTTTGATAAATAAATTAAAAGCTTATCACCTTCAGGAACAAGGTATGGACACTGTAGAAGCAAACTTAGCTCTTGGGTTTAAGGACGATGAAAGAGATTATGGTATAGGTGCTCAAATTTTAAGAACTTTAGGAGCTAAAAAAATTAAATTGATTACTAATAATCCAATAAAAAAAATCGCCCTTGAAGCTTATGATATTCAAATATTAGAAACTATTCCTTTAGAGATAGAGCCTAATCCATACAATAGATTTTATCTGCAAACAAAAGCTGATAAAATGGGACATACTATCAGTACTTTTAAACATAAATCTGATAAATAATTCAATAATTTTATTTTTTAACTGCTTATTTCCATAAATTTAAATGAAGTGGAAATATGAATAATAATTTTACTAAAGTGTAAATAAAAAAAGCCAACTTTGATATAGTTGGCTTTTTTTTAACAATTATTTTAATGAATTAATGTGTAATAACTATTTTTTGTCTTAATAAAGGATTTTCTAAGAAATTAACAACATAAATACCTGCAGATAAATCATTAACATAAATAGGACAATTGCTTGATGATATTAGTTGATCTTTTACTATTTGTCCATTAATATTAATAATTTGCATATGCATGCCAAGAGCATTAGAAATAGTTATAAAATCTGAGGCTGGAGAAGGATAGATATTAATTTGATTATTAGCATATTGGTCGATTCCCACACTTACTAATGGTGCTTTAGCAGTTTGTACGACTTCTTTTGATGGGGTATGTTGTACGAAAGCAACTATCTCACTGTTATTAATATTTACTCCAGTAGGCACATCTATTGTGATAGTAAATGTTAAAGAGTCATTTTGTGAAAAATCTAAGCTAGTACCATTAGCATTAGGATAGAACTTTCTGCAAACGTAGTCTAGCTCTGTCATTCCCATCCAACTTTGAGCTATATTGCTTTCAGTGAGAGCTACAAAGAGTTTCAGGTCAGAAGTGAAATAACTTAAAGCTTCTTTTACAGAAATTGTAGCTACGAATTGAGTTTCATTTATTTTATTTATAGATAAATAGTTGATATGAGTTGCTGGAACGACATTTCTCATTTGATAAACAGTATTATACGAAGTATATAAACTACCACTACCACTTAGGCCACCCTCTAATGTATAAACACCATCTACCCATGTTGTAGGAGTATAAATAGTAGAAGCATATAATCCTAAACGTGTATTGCCATCTGTAGAAGCGTAGCTATCTCCTGCATGATAATTGATAACAGCCACTTGAGCATTGTTAGTAATTAATCCGGTTACACCTCTTGCAGCACTTGGGCAATATGGACAATCAGTAGCTGTAGCTATTTCGAATAAGACTAAATTTCTATCTACGCCACCTGGAATAGTGATATTAACTGAATCTGGTGCAGATACGCCCTGTGATGTAATATAACTAAATAATTTGTAAGTTAAAGTTTGAGGATATACATGAACATCAGTGTAGCTAGTAGCAGTAGCATCTATTTCATCAATTAATTGATTATTACGCATCAAAAAGTATTTAGTAGGTGTTGTAGAAGGGGCATCCCAAGTTAGGTGAACATCAAATTGATTTTGTAATGTTGCAGTTAATGATGATGGAGAATCTGGAGCTGTTACTTCTTCTACTAAAATATCATCTATATAGTAACCTGCTTGTGATGGGGTTTCTGACCAACCAAAGAAGTTTACTGCATCTAATTTTTTCAAAGTACCATCACCAAAAGTTCCACTACTAAATTTCCACATATGCATAAATTGTCCATTAAATTCAATAGTAGCAATATCATCATCTAAATCTACAATAATTAAAACTTGATGCCATTCATTTTGTGTATATGCAATGCTATCAGCGGATGCTGCACCTGCATCTACGACCAAATATCCATTATTTTTAAAATAAGCTTGCATAGCCCACACACTATTAGCTCCAGCAAAATTATTCAAAATGTTAAAATAACCGAGTTTACCACTTTCAACAAAAATTTTGAATGAAATAGCATATCGTCCTGTAGTATAATCACTTAATTGTAGAACTAAATCATTATTTGTTTGAATATAAACAGAATTAGGTGCTGATGATGCTTGATTTGTAGAAACCATAGGATCTTCACTAGTGCCTGGAGCACTACTCCAAGTAGTCCATGGTGAGCCTGCCTGCTGGGCAAAATAAGTTCCAGCAGTGTACGAATCCACATTTTCATCTACTATAGGCGTTTGTCCATAAATGATCATTGTAGATAATAAAATCGAAATAAATAATAAAAACTTTCTCATAATTTTAAATTTTTTTATGTTGGTAAGCAAAATTAAAAAATTTTTTTATTTAAAAAAATTTTAATTTAATTTTGTATAAAATATCCAAATTAATTTTATTATGAATACACAAAAAACAATTTTATTTGCCATATTAATATTATCATTGAGTTTTTTACAAGCTCAGATAACTATTACATATGATGATCAGCCACCTATACCATTATCGACTGTTGAGAATTACACATCAATAAGTGGATTAGATATTTCTGCAAATGGAGCTAATCAGACATGGGATTTATCTGATTTAATATCTGAAGGATCATCGACTTTAGATATAGTAAATTTAAATTCTTTACCTTTTGCTAATCAGTTTCCTAATGGTAACTACGCAGTTTCATTAAATGATTATTATTATACTATAATCTCAAAAAATACGAATAATCTATCTATAATAGGGAGTGTTTTTCCTGTAGACCAATTCAATACAATATTATATGTTAAAAATTCATCTCCAGAGTTAGTTTATACATTCCCTTTCACGATGGGTTCAATAGTAGAAAGCTATCCTCGAAGTAGTACTAAAATATTTATAGATACCACTATCAATAGTATTTATATAGATAGTGCTGCAATAGATATAAAAAGTTACGTTAAAAAAGAAGTAGTAGGTTGGGGGACACTTGCATTATCTAATGGTAATTTTCAAGTACTTAAAGTTGCTGTATCTAGAAAAGATACTACGACAATAAATGCTAAATTAATGGCAACGGTTTGGACACCTATTATGGGAGATACATCTCAGAGTAATAGTGTTGAATTTGTTATGAAAAATTTACTTTATCCATTAGCTTCTGTAGAACTTGATCCTCTTTTACAACCCACAAATGTTTATTGGGTTGATGTAGATCCTTCTTTAAATATTAATGACAATGTATGTTCTAATATTAAATATTTCCCCAATCCTGTAATTGATAATATTATTTTCGAATCAAACGAGCCAATTAATAAAATAGTAATTCTGTCTTTAGATGGTAAAAAAGTACTAGAAAAAGACTTAGATTATGAAAAAAATATAAGTTTGAATTTAAGTAACTTGTCGTCAGGCACTTATTTGTTTACTCTATATAATGACAAATCTATAATAAGAACAGGTAAAATTATTAAGGAATAAGAACTAAAAGAGGAAAAAATCAAATATTAAATACTATATTATAAAATCGAGTTAGGCGTTTAAATAATTTGATATGTAATTAAAGAGAAGAATAAATCATTTATTTTTTTATCTTTTTTTTCTGAGGGAGGCTATCCTTTAGCTCAGGTAGATAAAGTAATGTTTTCAAATAATTATATAATAATCGCACACCGACACCTGTGCCACCTTTAGGCCAATAACCCCAATGATGCGTCAGATATGCTGGACCACCAATATCTATATGAATAAAAGGGAAATTAGAAAAAAATTCTAAAAATTTACCAGCAGTTATAGCACCAGCATAATCACCACCTGCATTTTTAATATCAGCAATATCACTTTTAATATAATCGAAGTAGTCATCCCATAAAGGAAATTCTACAAGTCTCTCGTTAGTATCTATGGAAATCTTTTCTAAAGTTTTTAATAAAACTGTTGCTCTAGATTGCATAGCAGCCATCACATAGTGCCCTAGTGCTTTATGAGCAGCACCAGTCAGAGTGGAAATAGAAACAACTAAGGAAGGATCATATTTTTGTGCGAAACATAAAGCATCTGCTAAAATCAACCTACCTTCAGCATCTGTATTTATTACTTCAACTGTTTTGCCATTCATCATAGTAATTATATCACCAGGTAACAAAGAATTAGGACCAGGCATATTATCAGTAATAGGTATTAAGCCAATAGCATTAATAGGAATATGATTAGCAGCTAATGCATATAATAAACCTGCTACTACTGCACCTCCAGCCATATCAGATTTCATTTCATCCATATTTTTTGCTGGCTTTAGAGAAATACCACCTGTATCAAAAGTGATTCCTTTGCCAATAAAAATATAAGGATTAGAATTTTGAGCTAATTCGTCATTATAATGAATTATCAAAAAATATGGTGGAGTAGTACTTCCTCTGTTTACACCTAGTAATCCACCCATTTTCATACTTTCTATTTGTTTTTTCTCTAATACCTCAATATTTATAGGGATATCTTGAAATAAATTAATAATTTCTTGAACAAAAATAGAAGAATATAGATCTGATGGTGCTTTATTAACCATATCTCTTACCCAGAAAACAGCTTTTACTAGCTGGTATAATTCCATAAAATAAGCTTCATATTTTACAGGTACTTGCAAAATATATTTTATATTATTTTCTTTTTTAGCAAACGATTTATATTGATTAAAACTATAGCTATTAAGTAAAATACCTTCTACGAATTCATAAAGAAATTCCAGAGCATCTTCACTACATAATATCGCTAATTCAGATAAATTTTCATCAAGAGAGATCTTAGCTACTTCTGCTCCTACTCTTCTCATCTCTTCTTTATCATGTGGCTCTATGATTACTATTATTTCTAAATGAGTGCCTCTATTCAGTAAAATTATGTTTTTATTTTTCTTAATTTCTTTATTAATAATAGCCAAATCTCTATCTTCTAGTTTATTAGGCAAATCATCAATGCTTGTGCATAACCAAACATAATTTTTTGTACTACTTCTAATAGTGGAAAATGATAAATCAAACATAATTTTGTCATTAAAAGATTAAAGAAATAACCTACAATACTAAAAAATTCAATATTAAAAATGGATTTTAATCTCGTATTATTAGAAATTATTTCACAATTTCTAATAATTCAACTTTAAAAATAAGAGTAGAGCCAGCAGGTATTTCACCAATAGGTCTATCTCCATAAGCCAGATCTGATGGGATATATAATTCAAAAACAGAACCTACTGGCATTAAAGTAAGACCTTCTGCCCATCCAGGGATGACTTGATTTAGTCCAAATTCTATAGGTTCACCTCTTTCATAGCTACTATCAAATACTTTTCCATTGATAAGTTTCCCTTCATAATGAACCTTTACTTTATCTGTACTAGTAGGTTTAGGACCTTCGCCCATTTTAATAACTTTATATTGTAGCCCTGATGGTGTTTGATAAACTCCAGGATTATTTTTATTAGACTCTAAAAATTTTTGACCGACTTCTTTATTAAGTTTAGCTTCTTCTAATCTTTTAGCTTCTGATTTTTCCATAGCAATTTTTTGTAATTTTTGCATAACAGATTGGAACTCCTGATCAGTAAAAATTGTATCAACATTATTCAAAACATCTTCATATCCTGCTTTTAAATAATTTATATCAATATCGAGTTGATTATTTATAAAATTTTTTGCTAAATCAGTTCCTATCAAATAACTAACAGTATCTTTGAATGTGTTAAACTGAAGAGGTGCATTCGTAACTGACTTACTATTTTTTTTATCATTTTTTGAGCGTGAGCTGTCATTTTGCGCATTACAAGTATAAATTGCAAATAAAGATAAAATTGTAATAACAAAAACTTTCTTTTCCATTTTTTTTGTTACAAATTTACATCAAAAAAAGATATTGAAAAAAAATAATATTATGTATAAAAAAATTAAAACTATTATTAAAAGTAAATTTAAAGAGGACTCATGGGATTATTCCATAGTTTTTATATTATTAATTATTATGAAATCGGTGGATATGTCATAGAATTGATGTTTAAAGTATAATTGAAAAAGGAATTGAAAGAGGGTAAAGTATTACAAATTTTTGTTATACTTTACAGTATGTTAATAATATATTTGACTAACTATCTCTCTATACTTATCCCACGCCCATCTATCGTGGGATGACAAGTTTAATAGTCTGCCAATGTCAGGATCTATCAACTCTTTTAAGTACTTATTAACTATCACAAACCACATAAGGTAGCTTTGTAAGTACTTCGTAGCCACTCCGTGAAATCTACTCAACCATGTCTTGAAATCACTTATTTTGCTCTCTACTATCTTTACACTATATATCCCGCGTTTAATCTGTTTTTTGTTTACTATGACCTTTTTACTTTGTAAACTCTTCACAGCTTTTCTGAATTCTTTCTTTGGCTTTACACATATCAGATTGCTCTTTGATAATCTATTCTTCAGCTCTTCTCT
>LFTI01000095.1 GCA_001513285.1 Rikenellaceae bacterium DTU049 | reverse complement strand
TAATTATTGTATTAGGTATTCTTTTAATATAAAAAGCTGAAAAAGACTTTATTATCTAAACGCCTATTTCGATTTACTAATTTTCTTTATTTTTGTAAAAAAAATTGAAACTTCCAAGGTATCTATCATCTAAACTCATAAAAAACAAACAAGAAGGTTCAGCACGACCAGTGCTGATAATTGCTCAGATATCTATTGCTATTAGCATCATTGCTATGTTAATATCTTTTTCTATAATTAGAGGTTTCAAAACTGAAATTAAAAATAAGGTTGTAGGCTTTAATGGTCATTTACAAATAGCGAATTATAGCAATATAGCAGATGCTTTTAGCACCGATCCAATTGTTTATCCACGTGATGATGTAGAGAGCATTAAATCTATAAAAAATGTAATTTCCGTAGCACCAATAATAGAAAAACCAGCTATTTTACATGAAAATGATTTAATAGAGGGTATAGTATTCAAAGGTATAAATAAAGAATATCCTACCGATTTTTTTAATGAAAACTTAGTAAAAGGTAGATTGCCAAATTTAGATACTACACTTACAGAGGTTTGCATTTCAGAAAATTTAGCTAAAAAATATAATTTAGATCTAGATAGTGCTGTGAGGGTGTATTTTTTTAAAGAAGGACAATATACTCCAAGGGGACGTAAATTAAAAGTTGTAGGTATATATAATACTGGATTGCAAGATTATGATAATCATTATATCCTTGGAAATATAAAAATACCACAACAACTTGATGGATGGGGAGATACATTGGTAGGAGCTTATGAAATATTTTTGTCAAATATAGACATCATTGATTTTCTAAAACCAATAATTTTGCAAAAACTAGATTATGACGTTCAATTAATAGATGTCAGAGAAAAAGAAAGTCGCTTTTTTTCATGGTTAGAAATGCTTAATAGTAACGTGATAGTTATCTATATACTTATGACTATAGTTGCTTTTATCAATATCATAGGAATATTACTTATATTAATATTAGAAAAAATTAAATTTATAGGATTAATGAAAACTCTAGGGATGACAACAAAAAAACTTTCATCAGTATTTCTATGGCTCACGATGAGATATATAATGTACAGTTTATTAATAGGTAACATAATCACAATTGCGATAATAATTATACAGAATTTATGGCATATAATACCACTAAATGAGACAATGTATTACATGTCTTATGTACCTATGCAGTTAAATATAGATTATTTTATAATTGCAAACCTAGCAATTATAATTCTTGGATTATTGGGAATAATCATACCACGAATAGTAATAAGGCAGATATCACCATCAGAGGCAGTAATAGCAGAGTAAAAAGGTTTTTTGGAGGGAAGGGGGTAGGTGAAATGAATAATTATTATGTTAGCTTTTCCCTATGCTTTAATCTCAACCTCATATATACATACCACGCCTCCCAGTCTGATGCTGCTAAATTCAACATCCTACCTACATCTTCTATCACTCTATTCAATAAATATTTATGCTTGGCCACATACCACATTATATAGCTCTGCAAATACTTCGTAGCAACTCCTCTAAATTTATTATTTATCCATCCTGCAAAATCATTTTCCTTGTCCTTCACTATCGATAATCCATGCTGTCCATACTTCTTTGTTCTCCTAGTAATTATAGTTTTATCTTTTATGCTTTGTGTTTTCAAATTCTTGAATTCTTCATTATCAGGCGAGCAAATCACAGCATTTTTAGAGATTCTTGCTAATAATATTTTATCTATTTGATCTCGTTTCACATTATCTAGACCAGTCAATTTGCAGAGCATATTTCCACTTCTGTCTATCATAGATAGTACAGCTACATTGTGAGTTTTCAGTTCCTGAGCTAATAAATATTCTTCTAAAGTTTTGTATCTGCGACCTTTCTCAGAATATTTCAATTTTAGCTCATCTATTTCCATAATACCAAAGAAGTTTACGTTATTTTCGAAGCTTCTAAGAGCAGATAGAATACGATGTCGCCATTCGAAGCTAGTAGGTAGAGAAATACGAAGTTCTTTAGAACATTGACGTAAGGTTTTGCCCTCTAGCATAAGGCGAATATAGTCGAGCATTAATTCTTTTTTGTGAAGGTAATAGACGAAAGTGCCAGTAGTCTCTCGAAAGTTTTTACCACAATTTTTGCATTTATACACTTGTTGACCTTGTTGGTGACCATTTTTCTTAATATGGATGCTTTTGCAATTGGGACATTGTGGAGAGACGCTTTCAGCTTTCAGATGTTGGTAATCTACAACGTCGTTGCCTTGAAGTTTCATCTTATTGTAGAGATTATTTAGGAATTCTAAATTTAGTTGTTTGCCCTGTGAGAGGTGCTCTTGGAGGTTTGATACTATATTTTTCATATTAAAAAAATTTTGTTGCAAAGATAATATAATTTTTAAATATAAGCATATAAATTTCTAAACATTTTAAAATGTTCACATCTCCCCTCCCTCAAATTCAATCTTCTTACCCCAATATCCCCTTTTGTTCTTCTATAATCTATACATGATTACTTTACCCAAAAAAATTTTTTTATAAATAATTTTATAAAAAAATCACTTATATTTGTAAAAAAATAAACAGATTATGAAAAAATTATTTATTCTTTTTTTGATTTTTTTCCCATACTTTTTATTTAGTCAATATGAAGTTTCTAAAGTAGAAGCTGATCAATGGGGACACTATGTAGTGAGTAAATATTTCCCCAAGGATATTGATTATGGTATTGAGAATGTTGAAATTTTATCAGAACATTCCAATTTTACTTATTATTTATATAATATTAAGCCGACAGGATTTATATTAATTAGTGGTGCTAAGTTATTACATCCTATAATTGGTTATTCTTGGGAGAGTGATTTTAATTATCCTATAGCCCAGCCTGCTGTAAAATCTTTTTTGCGCCAAATTTCTAAATATGTTGAAAAATCTAATAATATACATCCATTATGGTTTAGTGATTGTACTAAAAATGCAGAAAAGCAATATCGTGCTGTTGCACCATTGTTATTTACTAAATGGGATCAGGGTGTTTATTACAATCAGTTTTGTCCTAAAGATCCTGCAGGTCCAGATGATAGATGTGTAACTGGTTGTGTAGCTACTGCTCTGGCTCAGGTGCTTAATTATTTTCGTTGGCCTTTAGTTGGTGAGGGAGAATATACAGATATAGATACTACTTATGGTCATTTATATGTTAACTATGCAGAGCAGCATTATTCTTATAATCAGATGCCTATTGCAGCTAATAGAGAAAATCGTCAATTAGCAAAACTTATTTATCATATTGGTGTGGCTTGTGATATGCATTATGGTCCTGATGGTTCTGGTATGTATAATCACAAAGCGGCTTATGCTATGAAAAATTTCTTTCGTTATGATGATTCTACAAAATATTTATTTCGTGATGAATCAACCTTAGATTGGGATAGTTTGCTTCGTTCTTATTTAGATCAGAAAATTCCACTTTATTATGCTGGTTGGTCTGATACAGAGTATGTAAGTGGTCATGCTTTTGTATTAGATGGTTATCAGGACACTATGGTTTATCATATTAATTGGGGATGGGGTGGTGCTTACGATGGATATTTTAATATTAATAATCTCACACCTGCTGGAGCTGATTTCACTCATAAACATGAATTAATTATTAATATGTATCCTAAAGGTCAATATCCTGTATATTGCGATAACACTGATACATTATTAACTCTAGATGGTACTATAGATGATGGTAGTGGTCCTTTATTCGATTATTTACCAAACACTCATTGTAGTTGGTTAATTAAGCCTTTCGATTCTATTCAAAATATTAAACTTACTTTTCTTAAATTAGATTTACCAGATCCTAACGATGTTATCAAAATATACGAAGGTGATGATAATGCCGGAAATATAATAGCTACTATTACTGGTACAAATATTCCAAATACTATTACTGTAAATGGTAAATCTGTTTTTATTGAATTCATTTCTAATGATAGTGTACAGGGAGATGGATTTTTATTATCTTATTCTGCTACTCTTTATAATTTTTGTACACCAAGTTTAGTTCAAATAGTTGCCGACAGCGGTGTAATAAATGATGGTAGTGGTATATATAATTATCATAATAATAGAATTTGTCGATGGCGTATAACTCCTGAAAATGCTGATAATTTATTGCTTACTTTTAATTATTTCGATATAGATTCTACTGATTATTTAACTATTAAAAGCTATGATGGCAGTGTCAATTTAGAGCTTAGAGGTAATAGTTTACCATCACCTATTAATATTTCTAGTTTCCCTATTAATATTTTGTTTAGCTCTAGTAAAACTTATAATGCACAGGGTTTCGAATTGGTTTTCAAGCCAGATATTAATTCTATTGCCTCATATAATGATGATTCATATCTTTATCCTAATCCTTTTAATAATTTTTTAAATCTAAAAACTGATAATGATGGTCAATTATTTATATATTCTCCAGAGGGGCAATTGATTTATTCTCAATATTTTTATTCTGGTAATAATATTATAAATACTGCCAATTGGCCGGCTGGTATATGTTTTGTAATATTTGTGAGTAATGACTTTGTTTTTAGTAAAAAAATTGTAAAATTATATGAGTAGTTTAGACAATGTAATTTTAATAAGTGATAGGGTACTGATAAAACCTCTTACTGAAGACGAAAAAACTTCTAGTGGATTGATTTTGCCTCCAGGTTATCATGAAAAAGAAATCGTAGCTTATGGATATATTGTGAAAGTAGGTCCAGGTTATTCACTGCCGAGTGAATCTTTTGAAGATGAATATTGGAAACGTGAAACTACTGAACAGGTGCGTTATCTCCCTCTGCAGGTGAAAGAGGGAGATCTAGCTGTATATTTACAAAAGCAAGCTATTGATGTAGAAATTAATAATGAAGAATATAAAATCGTAAATCAAAATTCTATTCTCTTGGTTCAAAGAGAAGATTTTTTATAATAATTCTTTGTTTTATGGACTAAAAATTAATTTAAAAAATTATTTTAATCTAATATTTATTATCTTTTATCAATATATTTTCTATATTTACTAAAAATATGTATTGTAATATTTTATATTTTACAAATAAATTTTAAATAAAATAAAAAAGAGCTACTTTATATGGTAGCTCTTTTAATAGATATAATTAAAATAATTATTTTATGCTTCACCGTAGAAATTAGTATTTATATTAGGCATTTTGTGCTCATGTTCTATAATCTCACCAAAATTATTTTCATAACGTTGTATATTATCTGATAAAGCTCTAAGAAGTTTTTTGGCATGTTGTGGAGTACAAATAATTCTACTTCTCACTTTAGCATCTGAAACTCCTGGCACTAATGACAGGAAATCTATTACGAATTCATCAGGAGAATGTGAAATAATAGCTAAATTTGAATAAATACCATCTGCTATCTCAGGTGGTAAAAAAACATTTATTTGATTTTCTTTTTTATCTTTTTCGCTCATAATTTTATTGATTTTGTAATTCTTTTTTTGATTCTATTAAAGCCTCATATTCTTCCATAGAGCCAACAATCAAGTTATCATATTGACGAATACCTGTCCCAGCTGGTATTAGATGACCAACAATGACATTTTCTTTAAGGCCATTTAAATTATCTTTAGTTGCTTTCACAGAAGCATTAGTTAACACTTTAACCGTTTCTTGGAAAGAGGCTGCAGACAATACACTTTGTGTTTGCAAAGCAGCTCTAGTAATTGATTGTAAAACCTGCCTAGCAGTAGCAGGTTGTGCATCTCTAGCTTGTACCAGCTTCATATCTCTACGTTTAAGTACAGAATTAATATCTCTAAGTTGTCTAGCTGTAACTAGCATACCAGGACGCAAATCACTATCACCAGGATCAGTTATTACTTTCATACTAAATATCTTATCGTTTTCATCATTAAAAACAAATCTATCTACTAATTCTTTTTCTAAGAATCTAGTATCGCCAGGATCAACGATTTCAACTTTTTGCATCATTTGTTTAACAATAACTTCGAAATGTTTATCATTGATTTTAACACCTTGCAAACGATAGACTTCTTGAATTTCATTAACAAGGTATTCCTGCACTTTAGTAGGACCTTTAATAGCCAATATATCTAATGGAGAGATAGGACCATCTGAAAGTGGAGTACCAGCTTTAACAAAATCTCCTTCTTGAGCTAGAATTTGTTTAGTAGTGGGAATCAAATAATGTCTTTCATCACCAGTTTTAGAAGTTATTATAACTTCTTTATTTCCCCTTTTAAGTTTAGAACCGAAACTAACTATACCATCGATTTCAGCAACAATAGCAGGATCTATTGGAGATCTAGCCTCAAATAATTCTTGTACACGTGGCAATCCACCTGTAATATCACTAGCTTTACCTACTATACGTGGTATTTTGGCTATATTATCACCAATTTTTATTAATTGTCCATCATGTACGAGAATACTTGCCCTAACAGGTAAATCATAAACTTTTAAAACTTCACCTGCTGCAGAAGTAATTAATATTTGAGGAATTTTCCCTCTCTGTTTAGAATCAATGATTATTCTATCCTTATGTCCAGTATTTTCATCTATTTCATATTTAAAAGTAACGTTTTCAATAATATCATTATATACCACTTTACCCGCAACCTCACTTATAATTAAAGAATTATATGCATCCCATTCACAGATAATTTCTCCTTTTTTTACTAGCTCACCTTCTAATTTATAAAGTTTAGAGCCAAAAGGAATATTAGAAGATTGCATAATAGTCATTGTATTAGGATCTAGTAAATGCACTTCAGCAGAACGCCCCATGACAATATAGTAATTATTAGCATTATCATTATAATCTATATATCTAAGTTCATCAAAATGAACAATTCCATCATTTTTAGCAATAATTTTATTTTCTATGCCCACACGACCTACTGCACCACCAATATGGAAAGTACGTAATGTAAGCTGAGTACCAGGTTCACCAATAGATTGGGCTGCTATCACACCAACAGCTTCTCCCACATTCACTAATTTACCTATAGCCAAGTTTCTACCATAGCATTTAGCACATACGCCATGTCTAGATTCACAAGTGAGTACTGAGCGAATTTCTACTTCAGTAATACCAGCATCTATTATAGCTTGGGCTTTATTTTCAGTAATTTCTTCTCCTTCATGAACAATAATTTCACCAGTTATAGGTTTTTGTATATCATGCAGAGAAACTCTACCTAAAATACGATCATATAAAGATTCAACGATTTCATCACCATTACGTAAATCACTAACTACTAATCCACGTAAAGTACCGCAATCATCTTCGGTAACAATTACATCTTGAGCAACGTCAACTAATCTACGAGTTAGATAACCAGCATCTGCAGTTTTAAGAGCAGTATCTGCTAAACCTTTTCTAGCACCGTGAGATGAAATAAAGTATTCAAGCGTTGACAAGCCTTCTTTAAAATTTGCTATAATAGGATTTTCAATAATTTCTGAGCTAGAAATAGCGCTCTTTTGAGGTTTAGCCATCAATCCACGCATACCACATAGCTGACGTATTTGCTCTTTAGAACCTCTAGCACCTGAATCTAGCATCATATAAACAGGATTAAACCCTTGTTTATCATTAGCTATTTGCTTAATTAATATTTGAGTTAATTTAGCATTAGCATGCGTCCATGTGTCAATTACTTGATTATATCGCTCATTATTAGTAATTAAGCCCATATTATAATTTGCCATTATCTCATCTACCTCTTCTTTAGCTTCATTGATAATATCAACTTTTTCTTCTGGTATTATTAAATCTCCTAAATTAAAAGATAATCCACCTTTGAATGCTATTTGATAACCTAATTGTTTAACGTCATCTAGAAATTGAGTAGTTACAACATTATTTGTAGCTTTTAAAACATCAGCAATAATGTCTCTAATAATACTTTTAGTAACAACTTTATTTATAAAACCAACCTCTTCAGGAACGATTTCATTGAAAATTATTCTACCAATAGTTGTCTCTATAAGAGATTTATTGCCATTTTTATCGTTAATCAACACTTTCACTACAGCATGCATATCTACCTTGCCTTCATTATAAGCCAATAAAGCTTCTTCTTTAGAATAGAATATTTTGCCTTCACCGCGAATTATGTACTCTGGTGTACTTTTGCGTTCTTTTGTTAAATAATACAATCCAAGGACCATATCTTGAGATGGAACAGCAATAGGAGCACCATTAGCTGGATTTAGAATATTATGTGTAGCAAGCATTAATATTTGAGCTTCTGCCACAGCTTCATTGCCAAGAGGTACGTGCACAGCCATTTGATCACCATCAAAGTCAGCATTAAATGCAGCACACACTAATGGGTGCAATTGTATTGCTCTACCTTCAATCATTTTAGGTTGAAAAGCTTGAATACTCAATCTATGCAATGTAGGAGCACGATTTAGCAAAACTGGATGACCTTTCAACACATTTTCTAATATTTCCCAGATAACTGGATCTTTTCTTTCAATAACTTTTTTAGCAGATTTTACAGTTTTTACTATGCCACGCTCTAAAAGATGACGAATGATAAAAGGTTTAAAAAGTTCAGCAGCCATTTCCTTTGGTAAACCAACTTCATTCATTTTAAGTTCTGGACCTACAACGATTACAGAACGGCCAGAATAATCTACACGTTTACCTAAAAGATTTTGTCTAAAGCGTCCTTGTTTCCCTTTCAGACTATCACTTAGAGATTTTAGGGGTCTATTAAGAGATGAACCCGCAACAGCTACTTTACGAGTATTATCAAACAAATAATCAACAGCTTCCTGGAGCATACGTTTTTCGTTACGTAGGATCACATCAGGAGCTTTGATATCTACTAATCTTTTTAATCTATTATTGCGAATGATGACTCTACGATAAAGTTCATTCAGGTCACTAGAAGCAAACCTACCACCATCTAGAGGTACTAAAGGTCTAAGATCTGGCGGAATGACTGGTAAAATTTTTAGAATCATCCATTCTGGATTATTTTTAATATGTTTTTGAGCTTCACGAAAATCTTCAACTACTTGTAATCTTTTTAAAAGATCAGATTTTCTTTGTTGAGATGTTTCATTGCTAGCTCTATCACGCAGATTATAAGACAGCTCATCTAGATCTAATTCTGATAATAAATATAGTAAAGCCTCACCACCCATTTTAGCAATAAATTTATCAGGATTATCATCAGATAATTGCTGATTTTCTATTGGGATATTTTCTAAAATATTGAAATATTCTTCTTCGCTAAGGAAATCAAGTTTATTGATGTTTTCTTTAGCCATAATACCAGGATTGATGACTACGTATTTTTCATAATAAACAACATTTTTGATTTGTTTAGTATTAAAACCTAGCAGAGCTCCTATTTTATTAGGATTAGAACGGAAATACCATGTATGAGCTACAGGTACAGACAATTGAATATGTCCCATGCGTTCGCGTCTAACTTTTTTTTCAGTAACTTCTACGCCACATCTATCACAAACAATACCTTTATATCTAATACGTTTATATTTACCACAAGCACACTCATAGTCTTTCACAGGACCAAAAATACGTTCACAAAACAAACCATCTCTCTCTGGTTTGTAGGTACGATAGTTAATAGTTTCTGGTCTAGTCACTTCCCCATGAGACATAGCCAGAATATCATCAGGTGATGCTATACTGATAATTATACTTGAAAAATTTGTGGGGATTGAATCACTTTTAAATGCCATATTTTTTTAATTATTCTTCAAATGTTATTTTTAAACCTAACCCACGAAGTTCGTGGACTAATACATTAAATGACTCAGGAATACCTGGTTCAGGCAAATTATTTCCTTTAACAATAGCTTCATAAGCTTTTGCTCTACCAGTAACATCGTCACTTTTTACAGTCAAAATTTCACGTAATATATGTGAAGCTCCAAAAGCTTCCAAAGCCCAAACTTCCATTTCACCAAAACGTTGACCACCAAAGTGTGATTTACCACCAAGAGGTTGTTGAGTTATTAGAGAATAAGGGCCTATAGATCTAGCATGCATTTTATCATCTACTAGGTGATGCAGCTTCATCATATAAATAATACCAACTGTAGTAGGTTGATCAAAACGATCTCCAGTGCCCCCGTCATACAAATACACTTGTCCATTCTCAGGTAACCCAGCTTTTCTAATATATTCATTAGTTTCTTCTATAGTTGCTCCATCAAAAATAGGTGTAGCGAAATGTACGCCAAGTTTTTTGCCAGCCCAGCCTAATACAGTTTCATAAATCTGTCCCAAGTTCATACGACTAGGCACACCTAATGGATTAAGGACCACATCTACAGGAGTACCATCTGCCAAAAACGGCATATCTGCCTCTGGTACTATTTTAGCAACTATACCTTTATTACCATGACGACCAGCCATTTTATCGCCAACTTTTAGTTTACGTTTGGTTGCTATATATACTTTGGCTAATTTTACTATTCCTGATGGTAGATCATCTCCTACGCTTAAAGTATATTTTTGTCTTTGTAGTTTGCCATAAATATCTTTATATTTTATTTCATAATTATGAAGTACTTGTTTTATAAGTTTATTTTTTTCATTATCTGAGGTCCAATTTTCTGGATTAATATCCAAATAATTTTCTATACGTTGCAATAATTTAGCAGAAAATTTTTCACCTTTAGCTATTAATTCTACTTTATATTTATTAAATACACCGTTAGAAACTGTTCCTTCAGTAATAGAAATAAGTTTTTTAATTAATTTATCTCTAAGAGCACTTGCTTCTTTTTCGAATTCTGCCTCAACTTTTTCTACGAGATGTTTTTCTTTTTCTTTTTCTTTTTTATTTTTTGAAAGTTTAGAGAATAATTTAGTGTCAATAACAGTACCAGCAGAGCCTGGAGGAGTTTTCAGAGAAGCGTCTTTCACATCACCAGCTTTGTCGCCAAAGATAGCTCGTAATAATCTCTCTTCTGGAGTAGGATCAGTTTCACCTTTAGGAGTAATTTTACCAATTAAAATATCACCTTCAGTAACTTCGGCGCCTATTCTAATAATACCATTTTTATCCAAATCTTTAGTAGCTTCAATGCTAACGTTAGGTATATCATTTGTCAATTCTTCTATACCTCTTTTAGTTTCACGTACTTCAGTAGAAAATTCTTCTATATGTAGCGAAGTAAATAGATCTTCTTTCAAAACACGTTCAGAGATTACAATAGCATCTTCATAGTTATATCCTTTCCAAGGCATAAATGCAACTAAAAGATTTCTTCCGAGAGCTAATTCACCATCCTTAGTAGCGAAACCTTCACAAAGAACTTGTCCTTTTTTTACTTTATCACCTTTTCTCACAATAGGTATCAGATTAATTATAGTGTTTTGATTAGTTCTAAGGAATTTAGTGAGTTCATAAGTAGTATAATCATCATCAAAAGAAGCTAATTTAGCATTTTTATCCAAGTCATATTTAATTATAATTTTTTTAGCATCGACATATTCTACTACGCCGTCATATTCGGCATTAATAAGAACACGAGAGCTTTCGGCCACTTTACTTTCTATACCTGTAGCTACAATAGGAACTTCTGGATTGAGTAGTGGAACAGCTTGACGCATCATGTTTGATCCCATAAGTGCACGGTTAGCGTCATCATTTTCCAAAAATGGAATTAAAGAAGCAGATACTGAAGCTATTTGGTTAGTAGCCACATCCATAAAGTTTATTTGTTCACGAGGTACAACAGGAAAATCTGAACTATAACGGCACATCAATTGTTCTTCTACTATTAATCCATTTTCATCTAACAATGTATTAGCAGGAGCAATATAATAAAATTCCTCATCTTCAGCATTCAAATAAATAGGCTCTTCATCTATTTGTACCACACCATTGATAACTCGATGATATGGAGTTTCTATGAAACCTAGATCATTAATACGAGAATAAACTGTTAGTGAATTAATCAATCCAATATTAGGACCTTCAGGAGTTTCTATAGGGCAGAGACGTCCATAATGAGTATAATGAACATCACGCACTTCGAAACCAGCACGTTCACGTGTTAGACCACCAGGACCTAAAGCACTAATACGACGTTTATGAGTAATCTCTGAAAGGGGGTTTGTTTGATCTAACAATTGAGATAATTGATTTGTGCCAAAAAATGTATTAATAACTGATGACAGAGCTTTAGCATTAATCAAATCAATAGGTTTAAACACTTCATTATCTCTCACGTTCATACGCTCTCTAATAGTTCTAGCCATACGTGCTAAACCTACACCAAATTGCATATACAATTGTTCACCTACTGTACGAACACGTCTATTGCTTAAATGATCTATATCATCGATATCTGTTTTGTTATTTATTAAATTTATTAAATATTTAATTATATCGATGATATCTTGATGAGTTAGTACACGTTGATTAATATCTACTGTATCTCTTTCTAGTTTTTTATTAATTTTATAGCGACCGACCTCACCCAGATCATATTTTTTATCTGAAAAGAAAAGCTTATCAATGATTTGCAAAGCAGTTTCTTTGTCAGGAGGTTCAGCATTACGTAGCTGTCTATAAATATATTCTAAAGCTTCTCGTTGATTATTTGCTGGATCTTTTTGTAGAGTATTAAATAGTACAGAATAATCATCAGTATTTATGTCATCTCTATGTAGAAGAATTGTTTCAGCGTTAGATTTCAAAATTATTGGAATATGAAATTCCTCAATGATAGTTTCACGTTCTATCAAAACTTCTGTACGTTCTAGAGAAGTTAGCTCACCAGTATCCTCATCTACAAAATCCTCAATCCAATTACGTACAACACGAGCAGCTAATTTTCTTCCTATATAATTTTTTAGATTTTTTTCATCAATTGCAACTTCTTCAGTTAAATCGAAAATTTCTAAAATTTCTTTATCAGTTTCATAGCCAATAGCACGTAGTAGAGTGGTCATAGGTACTTTCTTCTTTCTATCTATATATGCATACATTACACCTTGTATATCAGTAGTAAATTCTATCCAAGTTCCTTTGTGAGGGATAATGCGAGCAGAATATATTAAACCACCATTAGGATGTCGAGTAGTTTCGAAAAATACACCAGGACTACGATGCATTTGCGACACAACGACTCTTTCAGCACCATTGATTATAAAGGTTCCTTTGGGAGTCATGTAAGGAATAGGACCCAGATATACATCTTGAGTAACAGCTTCGAAATCTTCATGTTCTGGATCAGTACAATATAGATAAAGTCGAGCTTTGAATGGTACACTATATGTAAGGCCACGTTCCATACATTCCTCGATAGTATATCTTGGTGGATCTATATAATAATCCACGAAATCTAAAACATACAGTCCTCGAGAATCTGTAATAGGAAAATTTTCTTTAAAAACTTTAAATAATCCTTCATTTTTTCTATTTTCGGGAGTTGTCTCCAATTGAAAAAAATCCTTAAACGATTGTAATTGAACTTCTAAAAGATCTGGACTTTCGTATTGTAAGGATTTACCAAATTTGATTCTTTCTTTCATATTTTTAGAATCTCTAATTTTTTTAAATTCTTTTTTTAAACTTATATTTTTTTGTTAAAAATAATATTTAATGATATATGAAAAATTTTTTTACACTTCATTAATTTTTCTAAAAAATTTATAATTATAAAATAAAATTTTGATTAAACAAATACATTAAAATTATTTATTAAAAATAATCAAAAGATCAGCCTGAACAATTAAAAAATTGCTCAGACTGATACAAAAATGAGTAAGTATAGACATTTTACTTAATTTCAACTTCAGCGCCTGCTTCTTCTAAAGATTTTTTCAATGCATCAGCTTCTTCTTTTGAAATTTTTTCTTTGATAGGCTTAGGAGCTGTATCTACTAATTCTTTAGCTTCTTTAAGGCCTAGTCCAGTCATTTCTTTAACTAATTTAACAACAGCTAATTTTTGAGGGCCTGCAGCTTTTAGAATTACATCAAATTCTGTTTGTTCTTCTTGAGCAGCTGCACTGCCTTCACTAGCAACACCACCAGCTACCATTACTGGAGCAGCAGCTGGTTCAATGTTATATTTTTCTTTTAAAATTGTAAGAAGATCATTAACTTCTTTTACGGTCAGGTTTACTAACTGTTCCGCTAATACTTCAATATCTGCCATTTTATAATTTTTTTTAGGTTAAACAAAAATTTATTCTTTTTCTGCTAGAGTTTTTAATACGCCAGCAATTTTTTGTCCTTGACCTTGCAAGGATGATAATAATTTATTAAATGGATTATTAAGAGCTAATGCTATATCTGCAATAAGTTCTTCACGAGTTTTTAGAGTAGCTAAAGTATTTAATTGATTATCGCCAATAAAGACTACATTTTCTATAAAAGCACCTTTCAGAATAGGTTTATCAGAATTTTCTCTAAATTTTTTAATTAATTTAGCAGGTGCATTATTGGGTGTATGGCCATACATGATAGCAGTAGGTCCATTAAGTATAGGATACATTTCAGAATAATCCTTATTACTACTAAGCATTGCTTTATGTAACAAAGAATTTTTGACAACTTTAAGTTTAATATTTTCTTTAAAACATCTAGATCTCAAGAGAAATGTATCTACAGAATTTAGTCCGCTAATATCTACTACATAGATATAATCATAATTATTTACTAGCTCTATTAATTCATCTAATAAAATTTGCTTTTTTTCTCTTTTCATAACATTAAGAGTTAAACAATAGATTTAGGATCGATTTTTACACTAGGACTCATAGTACTGGAAGCAGTAATTTTTTTAATATAAGTACCTTTAGCAGCGGGAGGTTTCAATTTCATAACAGTACTAATTAATTCTTTAGCATTTTCAACCAATTTTTCTGGATCGAAGGATACTTTGCCAACAGGAGAATGAATAATACCATACTTATCAACTTTGAAATCCACCTTACCACTTTTAGCAGCAGTAACAGCTTTGCCCACATCCATAGTAACAGTGCCAGTTTTAGGATTAGGCATGAGTCCACGTGGTCCAAGAATTTTACCTAAAGGGCCGATTTTAGGCATTACATCGGGAGTACAAATAATCACATCTACATCTGTCCAACCAGATTTGATTTTATCAATGTACTCTTCGAGACCGACATAGTCTGCACCGGCTTCTTTAGCTTCATTTTCTTTATCAGGTCCACATAGTACTAAAACTCGAACATTTTTTCCTGTACCGTGAGGAAGCATCACAGTACCTCTAACCATTTGGTCAGATTTGCGAGGATCTACACCTAAGACTATGTCTAGATCGACGGAAGCATCGAAATTAGTATAAGTAATTTCTTTGACGATCTTCATAGCATCGGCTAGGTTATAGAGTGCGTTTTTATCATATTTAGCCAGGGCGGCTTTTCTTTTTTTAGGTATTTTAGCCATGGTTCTTTAATTTTAAAATGAATAATTAGAAAGGAGCATTACCTGTAACAGTTATACCCATGCTATTAGCTGTACCAGCAATAGTTTTCATAGCAGATTCTATTGTAAAACAATTTAAATCTACCATTTTATCTTGGGCAATTTGTTTAATTTGATCCCAGGAAACCTTTCCTACTTTAACTCTATTAGGTTCAGCGGAACCTTTTTGGATTTTAGCAGCTTCCATTAGTTGAACCACGACTGGAGGAGTTTTTACTACAAAATCGAAGCTTTTATTAGCATACACTGTAATAATAACAGGTAATAATTTACCAGCTTGATTTTGAGTACGAGCATTAAATTGCTTACAAAACTCAGTAATATTTAAACCCTTAGATCCAAGGGCAGGTCCAATCGGTGGAGCTGGATTAGCTGCACCTCCCTTAATTTGTAATTTAATAATTCCTACTACTTCTTTTGCCATTATTTTATTTTTTATTTACGATTCTTTTTCTACTTGCATATAACTTAATTCCAATAAAGTTTTACGACCAAAAATTTTAACACCAACTTTTAATTTTTTCTTTTCTTCATTAATTTCTTCTACAGTACCTACGAATGAACTGAACGGTCCATCGACGATACGAACATTTTCTCCAACTAAAAATGACAGTTCTATTTCTTCCCCTTTATCATTAAGTTCATCTACTTTACTAAGTATTCTATGTACTTCTGAAGATCTCATTGGAGTAGGATTATCTTTATCTCCGAGAAATCCCAAAACACTAGGAATGCTCTTAATTGTATTGATAATCTCAGCATCTAATATAGCTTCTATCAAAACATATCCAGGAAAATAATTTTTCTCTTTAGTAATTCTTTTCCCTTTACGTATTTGATATACTTTCTCTACTGGCACTAAAACTCTAGGTATATAACTACGAAGATTATTTTTATCGATTTCTATTTCCAAAAGTTCTTTTACTTTTTTTTCTTGTCCTGTAAATGTTTTAATTACATACCATTTATGGAGATTATCATCTTTTTCGGGCATCATTATTATAGATTAATAATTTTTTAATAAATAAAACTAACTAAACCCTGACTAGCAAGATCCATAACTAAAATAACAATAGATATGATTACTGAAGCTACAGCCACTACGATAGAACTTTCTACTAACTCATCCCAAGATGGCCAAGTAACTTTATGTAAAAATTCATCTCTAACCTCTTTTAATTGTCTTAAAAATTTTTTCATAACTAAAAAATTAATCAACGCGGGCGGGAAGACTCGAACTCCCAACCAATGGTTTTGGAGACCACTACTCTACCAATTGAGCTACACCCGCAATTATGTAAACTAACTAAAAATCAATCTAAAATTTCAGTTACTTGACCAGCGCCTACAGTTCTACCACCTTCACGTATAGCAAATCTAAGACCTTTATTCATTGCGATAGGATAGATCAGATCTACTTGAATAGTAATATTATCACCAGGTAAAACCATTTCTACACCATCTGGTAAATTAATTTCGCCAGTTACATCAGTAGTGCGGAAATAGAATTGTGGACGATAGTGATTTTTAAAAGGAGTATGACGGCCACCTTCTTCTTTTTTAAGAATATACACCTCAGCTTTAAATTTTTTATGAGGATGTATACTGCCTGGTTTAGCAATAACCATGCCACGTTTGATTTCATCTTTGTCTATACCTCTTAGAAGTAATCCTACATTATCTCCAGCTTCGCCACGATCTAATATTTTACGGAACATTTCTACACCAGTAACAACACTTTTTAGTTTTTCTTCACTAAGTCCAACGATTTCAACAGGATCACCAGTATTAATAACTCCTTGTTCTATACGGCCAGTAGCTACAGTACCACGACCTGTGATAGAGAAAATATCTTCTACAGGCATTAAAAAGTCTTTATCAATATCTCTAACAGGAAGAGGGATAAAATTATCAACAGCGTCCATTAATTCAAGAACTTTTTCTACCCATTGTGGCTCACGATTCAGAGCACCTAATGCAGATCCACGAATTACAGGAGTATTATCTCCATCATAACCGTAAAAATTTAATAAATCACGAATATCCATTTCTACTAAATCGAGAAGCTCTGGGTCATCTACTATGTCTACTTTATTCATGAAAACTACAATAGCAGGGACACCTACCTGGTGAGCTAACAAGATATGTTCACGTGTTTGAGGCATAGGACCATCAGTAGCAGCTACGACAAGAATAGCACCATCCATTTGAGCAGCACCAGTTACCATATTTTTAATATAGTCAGCGTGACCTGGACAGTCTATATGAGCATAGTGACGATTTTCTGTTTCATATTCAATATGAGAAGTATTGATAGTAATACCTCGATCTTTTTCCTCGGGAGCATTATCAATATCAAAAAAGCTTTTAGCTTGAGCATAACCTTTCTCAGCTAATATTTGGGTGATAGCAGCTGTTAATGTTGTTTTACCATGGTCTATATGTCCTATTGTACCGACATTGACATGAGGTTTGTTGCGTTCAAATTTTTCTTTTGCCATGTTTTTATGTTTTTTGGGTTAATTAAAGCCTTCGGCGAGAGTTGAACTCGCGACCCCTTCCTTACCAAGGAAGTGCTCTACCACTGAGCTACAAAGGCATAAATATTTAAAAAGCGGAAGACGGGACTCGAACCCGCTACCTAAAGCTTGGAAGGCTTTCGCTCTGCCAGATGAGCTACTTCCGCTAGAAGTGGGGAGGGAAGGATTCGAACCTCCGAAGGCTTAGCCAACAGATTTACAGTCTGCCCCATTTGACCACTCTGGTACCTCCCCATTTACTGAGCCGATAGAGGGACTCGAACCCCCGACCAGCTGATTACAAATCAGCTGCTCTACCAACTGAGCTACATCGGCTTTTTATCACATATTATTATAAAAAACAACCTAAAATTTTAGTTTGCAAAATTATATATTATTTTTCAATTAAAAAAAATTTTTAATAATTTTTTTTAATATTTTATTTTTCTTTTGTCTTTTCTATTTGCCTACGCAAAGCTTCCACAGCCAAATCTGTTGCTTCTTCGAATGTTTTAGCTTTTTTCATTGCGAAAAGGTCATTACCAGAAATTACTAATTTTATTTCTGCAATCTTATTCTCTGGTGTAGGTGTATTCTCTAATTTTAAAATTACATCACTGCTAATGATTTCTTGATGAAATTTTGATAGTTTTTTAATTTTTTCGTTAATATATTCATCCAATTTCTTATCTATTTTGAAATGGATAGGATTAATATTCACTTTCATAAAACCTCCTTTTTAAAACATTGTATATTTTTTAATATTAATTTATGACCTCGGATGCGCTTTTGAATAAACTTTCTTAATATGCTCAATAGAACTATGAGCATATATTTGCGTAGATGCTAAGCTACTATGTCCTAATAATTCTTTGATAGCATTTAAATCAGCTCCTTCTTGTAATAGATGTGTGGCAAAAGTATGTCTAAGTATATGAGGACTTTTTTGTGAAATATAATTTAAATCACTCAAATAACTATTGACTACTCTATAAACAAATTTATCATATAACTTTTTACCATTTTTTAATAAAAAAAAGTTATCATCAATTTGCTTATTTGCAAAAAAATCACTTTTTATGTTTATATAATCAAGGATTAACTTTTTAAAATCATCTGTAAACGGGATGTATCGCTCCTTATTCCTTTTGCCTAGCACCTTAATAGTTTTTCTATATAAATCGATATCTTCATTTTTTAAATTTACTAATTCAGATCTACGCATACCTGTTTGATAAAGCATCTCAATAATCAAAATATTTCTCATAGGTTCAAAATCACTTGTAGCATTATTTTCGAAATCTTCATTTAGTATATCTACATTCAAATCTTTAGATTTAACATATTGAGGTATACGTTTAGGTATTTTAGGTTTAGAGATATTATTCACTGGATTTTGAGGAATAATATTTTTATTTACCAAAAAATTATAAAAAGAAGATAAAGCTACAATTTTCCTATTGATAGTAGAAGCCTTTAAACCTAATTCATTTAAAAACATTATCCAATCATTTATATGGATACGTTTGACGTTTATTAAATCTATATCAAAAGTATTTTGAATAAATGCTTTAAAATCATATAAATCAATACTATACGAATAAACAGTACGTGGAGAATATCTTTGATTATTCTCTAAAAAATTCAAATAATCTTTAATATAGTCCATTAAGAAAAAAATTATAAACTATTAATGAACTATTTCAAGCATTTAAGCTCTTAGTAATACGTTGTTGTTTATATAAAGATTTAGATTTTTTTTCTCTTTCCTTTTCTGAAGGTTTCACATAAAATTGTCTAGCTTTCACTTGTTTAGCGACACCTGTTTTTTCAAATTTTCTTTTAAGTTTTTTCAAAGCTTTATCAATGCTATCGCCTTCTTTTAATTCTACTATTAACATATAAATACCTTTTTTTGCAAAATTACATTTTTTTTTTGAAATAAAAAAATTTATAATAAAATTGATTCTATAATATTTTGAGTGGGTTAATTATTTTAACACAAAGAACACCAAGATATTACTCAAAGTTTATCCTGTTAAATAATTCCGCATAAGCGGAATTGCTTTGCATTTAACAGGATGAACAAAGTGTCATTTTTAAGCCTTTTAATTCTATCATTCTCTGTGTTCTTTGTGCATTCTTTGAGAACTTTGTGGTTAATATTTAACTGTCTAATTTTTATAAATTATTCTTTTATTAATCTCAACCCACTCAAAATGTTATAGAACCTTTTTTTCGTATTTTGAAATAATATTATCTATAGCAGTTTCTATCATTTCGATAGCATTATTTAATTCATGAATATCATCAAGAAGGCAAGGATCAGCTATAGAAATATTCCTACCTGGATAAACTTCATTCATTAAATAATCAATTTTTTTTAAATCATTTTCATTGCGAGCCATTTCTTTAGCAAGCTTGTAAACATTTGAATCCATTACATAGATTTCGTCAAAATTATCAAAATCTGCTTTCTGAAATAATCTACTCCTATGATTAGATGGCTGGTAACCTTTAGCGATTAATGCTTGTTGAACACGTTCATCAGTCTCTTCACCAATTAAATAAGGTTCAAATCCAGCAGAGTCTACTATAGAATCACTTCCGATTTTTGCTAATTTTTCTTTTAAAATTTGCTCAGCCATATTTGATCTACAAACATTACCTTGGCACAAAAATAAATATCTCATCATATTAATTTTTTTGCAAAATTAAATGATTTGTTTTATTGAGTATAAAAAAATTTATATTTTTGTAAAATATTGATATAGATTAATGGAAGAAAAACGCAAAATATCTAAATATAACAATGAATATAATTCATATTTATTGCGAATAGTATTAAAAAAAAATTTGTGGTTGATAATACTATTTTTAGCCATTATAGTATTAGGTATATGGGCATTTCTTAGATACACACAGCCTATTTATCAAGCGAATACTATAATACAATTAAACAACGAAAATAGAGTTACAGAACTAATAAGTTCAAATACATTTACTAAAGACAATACATTAGAAAACAGAGTGGAAGTGCTCTCATCACCAGAATTTATAAAAAGAGTTATACGAAAATTGCCTTTAGACATAAGTTTGTATGCTAAAGGGAATATCTTAGACTTTGAACTATATAAAACTGCACCTATCTCTATAGAGTATTCAATAAAAGATAGCACTATCATTAATGTCCCTATTTATTTTAAAATAAAAAATAGCAAAAATATAGAATTAAATTATAAATTAAATGGTGAAATCATACAAATAAAAGAAAAAATCGGAGATACTATTTTAACTCGACATCTAAAACTATATATAATTCCATCTCCCGACATAACTGATGGTGAATATTACTTTACGATAAATGATTTCACACATTTAGTACGCAGATATAGAAATCAGTTGTCTATAAGCATTATAAATAGTAATTCTGGATCAGTACAATTGTCGTTTAATGATGAAAATCCTGTAAAATGTGTAGACTTTTTAAACACAGTAATTCAAGAATATAAATCATTTGATATAGAGCAGAGAACTAAAAGTGCTAGAAGTATGCTAGATTTTATTGATCAACAACTAACTGCTCTCGAGCAAATAATGGATCAAGAGAATATCCCAAATAGATCATTAGATTTACTATCAGATACTTTCACATCAGTATTATCAATAAAACAAGAAATCATAAAACTACAAACTGAAAAGGAACTGTTGAATGATGAAATATCAAATTTAAAAAATGCACTATTAGTTTTAGAAAATGATTCTTTCAATACATCAAAGTTAATAGTTTATTTAGCACAGTCTAGTTATTATCCTATATTATCAACATTTATTAATGAATATAGATTATTGATAGAACAATATGCCAGTTTATCTACTATTTATTCACAGAATACTACTGCTATAGAACAGATATTATGGAAAATACATTATAGCAAAAATTCATTAATAGATGTTTTGCAGACTTTACTAGATAAATCAAAATATCAATTATCTACTGCTAATAAAAAAATTCAAGATTTACAACATATTATAAATTCTTATAATAGTAATAGCTTCATTGCCAGTACAATGGATGAAACAAATATTTCTCAACCCAGTACTAAATATTATGAGCAATTTCTAGATAAACGATTGGAATACACACTATATATAGCTGGTATTGTTTCTGATATTGTAGTTTTAGAAGAACCCACCTTGCTGACAAACCCTATATATCCTAATAAAACCAAAATAATATTAATGGGTACATTCATCTTTCTGTTGCTTGCAGTTATCACACTAATATGGAAATATATAAGCTATACAAATATTTTGTCAATGGAAGATATAGAACCACATATCAAAGATAATCTTATTATTACATTGCCGCTTTTCAGTGGAGATCTATCCAAGAATCAGTTAGTAATACATAAATACAAAAGATCATTATTAGCTGAATCATTTAGAAAGATAAAAAGTCATTTACTTTTAAGGGATAAAAATATTCCTCAAACTATTGTAGTGACTAGCACTATATCTGGAGAAGGCAAAACTTTCGTAGCTATCAACCTAGGTGGTATATTAGCTCTATCAAATAAAAAAGTATTAATCATAGATACTGATCTCAGAAGGCCAAAGATGAGTATAACCTTTAATAATTTAAATGATTTGGGTTTATCAAATTATCTATTAGGAGAATGTAATATAGAGCAATGTGTAAAAACTACAGAAATAAATAATTTATTTTATTTCCCTGCTGGTTCTTTACCAGAATATCCAAATGAGATACTAACTAGTCACAAAATGGATGAGCTACTCGAAAATCTCAAAAAATATTATGACATAATAATACTAGATACCCCACCTATTGGCTTAATATCAGATACTACAAAATTTGTTTTATTAGCTGATACTACTGTTTACGTTTTTAGAAGTGAATACTCTAAAAAAGAATTTATCTTAAATTTAGAAAAATTGAAGCAAGAGCTACATCCAAAAGAATTAGTCGTCGTGCTAAATGGATTTAAAGAAAAATATATTAAACGCACTAAATACGGTGCATATGGATATGCATATAAATATGATATATATGGCTATTATACAGATAACGAAGAAAAACAATCTAATACTAAAAAATCAATGAAAAAATATTTTAATTATTTTTATAAAAAAAATAAATGAAATGGAAATAAAAAAATTAGAAATTGATGGATTGGTAATATTCACACCAAATATTTTCGAGGATAATAGAGGATATTTTTTAGAGACTTATAGACTTTCATACCTTAATGAAGCGGGGATAACACATGATTTCGTTCAAGAAAACGAATCTTTATCATTTATGGGCGTCATCAGAGGCTTACATTTCCAGGTGCCACCACATTCACAGGCTAAACTAGTGAGAGTTGTTAAAGGGAAGGTTATAGACGTAGCAGTAGATTTACGAAAAAATAGTTCTACTTTTGGCAAATATGCTATGGTGGAGCTAGATGATATTACTAAAAAATCATTTTATATACCCGCAGGCTTTGCTCATGGCTTTATTTCACTGGCTGATGAGACTATTCTGCAGTATAAATGCTCAGACTATTATTGTAAAGAATGTGAAAGGACCTTAGCATGGAACGATCCCTTTTTAGCTATTCCATGGAATTATGCAAATCCTATTTTGTCTGATAAAGATATCAATGCAATGTCATTCGCAGATTTTAAGTCTCCATTTTAAAATTATTTTAGGTTCTATAACGTTTTGTATGAGTAAAGATAAAAAAAGAGTAATTTATAAAATGAATTTTATTTATTATTAAACAATTGAATATTAACCACAGAGTTCTCAAAGAAGGCACAAAGAACACAGAGAAAAAATAAAAGTGAATGATAAACTTTAATGTTATTTTATTAAAAGATGGAATTAAAATGGTCATAAATGGCACTTTGTGCACTTTGTGTAATATCTTTGTGCCCTTTGTGGTAAAATAATTAACCCACAATAAACGTTATAGAACCATAATTTAATCTAATTATTTAATAACAAATGCTTAAAATAATATTACATAAATTAACTACGTTAATTTTCATAATTTACCATAATAAATGAAGCAAGTAATAATAATAATTAATATTTTACTTTTTAATGTGCTAATAGCTCAAAAAAATACTATCCTATATCCTCCACAGCTGGATAGTTTACTATATTATGAAAATATTATAAAAAATGGAGAAAATGATTTCGATAAATTGCAATCAAATGAATATTTTAATAGATTAATGATAGAGATATTGAGTTATCCAGATGCATATAAATTTAATTTTGATACTATAAAACTATTATCAGTGCTAAAAGGGGATGATTTCTTGTTAATCACGTGGGGCGTACCATTGAATAATGGAAAAACTATCCCATATGGATTAACATTAAAAAAATTGCCTAGAAATAATAACTATAAAGTAGTAGAACTAAAAAATGTTAAAGATTCATTGCAAGATCCAGAGCAAGCAATATTAAAAAATGGAGATTGGTATGGAGCCATATATTATCAAATAATACCTATAGAAATTAATGACATTAAATACTATACACTCCTAGGTTGGGATGGAGAAAATGGATTATACCAATCAAAAGTAATAGATATATTAGGTTTTTCATATAATGGACAAACAATATTTGGTAAAAGAATGTTCAAAAACATTCCAGATAAAAAAAATCCAACCAGGCTAATTTTCAGATATAGCACAGATGCAGTAATGTCTCTTAGATATGAAAGACAATCATATGAAGTAAGCACCACAAAGACAAAACAAAAAAACAAACCTAAAAATTCTAAAAATTATAGTAAAGCACAAAAAGCAGATAAAAAGATAGTAAAAACAAAAAGATATTTTGATGAAATGATAATTTACAATAGCATATCACCATTAAATAAATTTTTAGTAGGTCAATATCAATTTTATTATCCTAATGCAGAAGATCTAGTAGGATTGCAGCTAATTGACAATAAATGGGTATATAGACCAAACATAGATGCTCGCAATGCACCAGATGTTCACGATAATTATGATCCTACAAAGAAAAAAACAACTAATAAACTGCCACCATATCATTAATGATAAGATATTTAGCACAAAGTCATACTAATTTGTTTTTTAGCAACATCGACAGACTTTATTTTAACCCTTACTCTATCACCGAGTCTATATCTAGTACCAGTGCGACGACCTACAAGCATATAATTATTCTCATCTAAATAATAATAGTCATCTTTCATATCTACCATATGTACTAAGCCTTCACATATTTTACCATCTAATTCCACAAATAGTCCCCATTTGCTTACTCCAGTAATAGCACCAGTAAACACTTTGTCAACTTTATCTAACATAAACTCTGTTTGTTTATATTTGATAGAATCCCATTCGGCATTTTGAGCTTTTTGCTCCATATCGCTAGAATGCTTACACTTTTCCTCTAAATCACTAATTTTTTCATAGTGTATTTTGCTTTCATTTGATAAATATAATTTTAATAATCTATGCACCATCATATCAGGATAACGACGAATAGGAGAAGTGAAATGAGTATAATATCTAAAAGCTAATCCATAATGTCCAATATTGTGAGTTGTATATATAGCACGAGCCATAGTACGTATAGCTATTTGATTTATCATGTTTTCCTCAGGCTTATCTGCTATATCTTCGAATAGCTTATTCATAGATTTAGCCATAGCTATGTCATTATCTAAATTAAGTTTATATCCAAGTTTTCTTAAAAAAACTGCTAATGTAGCGATTTTTTCAGGTGAAGGTTTATCATGTACACGATAAACAAATGGAAGCTCTCTATTTGATTTTTGCTTTAGTATTAAACCTACATATTCAGCTACAGTTTTATTAGCTAAAAGCATAAACTCTTCAATCAACTGATTAGCCTCTCTCTGTTCTTTAGTAATTATTTCTACAGGTTTTTTTTGTTCATTTAGAATAAAACTAATCTCTTCAGAATGAAAATTAATAGCACCATTTCTAAAACGTTCTGCACGCAAAATCTGAGCTAAACTATTTAAAATATGCATAGCATCACCATCCAAATCTTTATTTTTCCCATCGATTATTTGCTGTGCCTCATCATAGCTAAATCTATAATCTGAGCGAATAATAGTTTCGCATATGTTACTCTTTATCACTTTAGCTTTACTATTCATAGTAAAAATAACAGAAAAAGCCAATCTATCTTCATTAGGTTTAAGTGAACAAATGTCTGCAGATAACCTCTCTGGTAACATATGCAAAGTTCTATCAACGAGATAAACAGAGGTAGCTCGCTGATATGCTTCTACATCAATTTTGCTTAATGGCTTTACATAATGAGTAACATCAGCTATATGGACACCAATTTCATAATTGCCATCATCTAATATTCTAAAAGAAATAGCATCATCGAAATCTTTGGCCTCTGCTGGGTCAATAGTAAAAGTGAGCACATCACGAAAATCTTCTCTATTACTGATAACTTCTGGACTAATATCTTTAGGAATATGCAAAGACTCTTCGATAACATCAGAAGGAAAATCTAAATGAAATCCATTATTGACGAGAATAGAGAGCATCTCTACTTCATTTTCGCCAGGTTGACCTAATACACGCACTATTTTGCCTACAGGTGCCTTAATGCCTTGCTCCCACTCTACTATTTCTACTACTACTTTATCACCATTATTGGCACCATTTCTCAAATCTTTAGGTATTACGAACTCTACGGGCATTTTAGAGTCATCAGGATTCACATAACTGGCATAAGCTCCCTCATCATATACACCAACAAATTGAGTTCTATTGCGTTCTAAAACTTCTACTACTATACCTTCTGGCTTTCTATTTTTTCGCTTTGGCAGCAATCTGATTTTTACTTTATCACCAGGAAGAGCATTATCAGTATTAATAGGTGAGATAAAAATATCTTCTTTTAGATCTGGACTGATAAAATAAGCCTTACCAGTACTTTTGAAATCTATTTTACCAATAAGTTCACTTGTAAGGACTTCTTTCTGAATCACTTGAGACGATATTTGATATTTACCTTTACCCACACGCTTTAGAGCACCGAGTTTGTATAATTTTTCTAGTGCATCAACTATTTTTTTCCTATCTTTTGGATTATCATAACCCAGCTGTGCTGATATTTGTTTATAATTAAAACTTTCGTCCTCAGCTTGTTTAAAAATTGCTAAAATATTTGCTAATAAAGGTTCCTTTTCAATCTTTTTTAGATTGTCTTTGAAATTTTTAACTTTATTCTTTTGTGGTTGTTTGTTAGTCGACATAATTTCTAATAAAAAGTTTTAAAATATTTTGCAAAATTAATTTATTTTATTTCAATGAAATAATATTTATATGTTAAGTGAATATTAATATATAAATAAAAAAGGCGACTTTAATTAGCCGCCTTTTTTAATATTAAAATAAATTACAATTTATTCATAAGCGACAGTTACATCAAAAGTTCCAGTATATGCTCCTGGAGCCTGACTAGCTCCAACCACTAAGGTTGCACCAACATTTAATGTTGCTTCACCAGAAGCATCTAGAGATGATGGGCTTGCTGGATCACTAATAAAGCTTTTTACAGCCATACTCTCAGTCCCATTGGTGATAGATACATCACCATCACTAGGCAAAGTGATATTAAATGCATAATTTGCGTCACCAGTAACATCAAAAGTAGCCTGATTACCAGGAAATGCAGCAACTAAAATTACATCACCACTTGTTGCTGAACGAACACCAGCAGGAGACATCACAACCTCATCTGCTACTGAAGCTGCTGCTATACTACCAAAATCTAAATCTTGTGTACATGTTATTGCAATTGGAGTTACAATATTTGCTGTTGCATTTGCCTGAGCAGTTGCCCCTGGTGTTTGTGCTTTTAATAATTGAGGTGTAATAAAAATTACTAACACACTCATACAAAAAATTAATTTTTTCATTTTTTTTATTTTTTTTGGATTGTTAACTAATGTTATCAATATTTATACCATATAATAATAATTTTCAAATATGTTTCATTATGCCAGTAAATCCTAATATTAAAATAGATAGTTAATTTTCTAATCAAAGATATTTTTAATTATAAATTCTAAAAATTAGAATTTAAATTCCATTTTTGAGAATTTACAAAATAATATTAAATAGTCAAATCATGATATATCAGATAAATTGACAAATTTAAAGATTAAAAAAGATATAAAATAATATTCTCAAAATGAGAATATTATTTTATATTTCAATTTTTTAATAATAGTATTTTGGATATCAAAGAAATATAAAATATATTTCTGGTTCCATAATGTTTATTTTAGGTAAATTATTTAATTGTCCCATTATTTTTATTAATCCACAAATTAGCACAAATTAAAAATTAAGGTTGATTAATTGATAAGTAATAAGTGATGAGTAATAGGTTAAAGTTTTTATAAGATAATTATTGGAACAACTAATCTTTACTCACTCAAAACGTTATAGAACCAAATTAATTAATCTTTTTTTAAGATAAAATGTAAATTGTCAATAAAATAGAAATCAATATCATCAACATAATCTCCCTCAAAAGATTCATTAATCTGAAAATCAATGCAAAAATTTGAAATATTATAACCTAAATCATTCATTTGAGTAGAATCCAAGCAAACCATATATTTACCAGGTCTTAATCCAAAATAATTGAAATATCCATTTTGGTCTGTTAGTGTTTTATTAATAATATTATTATTACTGTCCTTAATATAAATAATGATTTTAGGATAACCAACTTGTTTTTCGGTTTCAGCATCAATTAATATTGCTCTACCTTGAATTTCACCCATTGGTTTAACAGGAATAAATATTTTATTTACTTGATTAGGCTCAGGGTAAATAGCAATATTTTTATGGTTCAAAGTCCATGAAATATATTGAAAATTTTTGTCCGTTATAGAAATAATTTTTTTAATGTATGGTTCCAAAATTAAAAATCTATGAATACTATCATTATGAGGCATTACATCAATACCACCACTAATTGTAACAACAGAATTTTTAATTAAAGGTTCATCATCATCTTTTAAATTATTATGATTGATATCTACGAATAGCATTACATCTATAAAACATTTACCTACACTTGAATTTTTATTAGCATAAACTGGAATTTTAGAATTACTGAATACTAAACTACCAGAAATATATTGATTAAAATTGTAATTTTTATTCTCTTTATTAAAAGCAAAAACTGTTTTTAAATAATTAAGATCAAAATAAGTGTTTAACATGATATAATTAGATTTATTATAAAAATAATAATTATAAGAAATGCTAGCAGAAAAAAATTTATTAAAAGTTTTTTGAATCATCATTTGAGAATAATTTAATTTATATGTTGACATATCTAATGAAGTATTAATAGTTATTAACCATTGTTTAGGTAAATATAGATTAAGATTAATTCCACTAATATATGAATCAAGTCCAGAGAGAGAAATTTGCGAGAACAAAGCTAAATTAAAATATCTAGTATAAAATGATAAATTACCATAGTAATAATAAATGTTTTGCTTTTCTAAATTATAAAAATTAGTATAACGATATTGACTTAAAAAATTAAAATTTAATTTTTTAATTTTGAATGGTATGTTTAGTCCAATGCTAGAACTTAATTTATTATTAGTTAAAATAGCGTCCTGCTTTTTTTCATAAAATCTCAACTCACTATTAATAGATAAACCGTTTCTTAATCTATATAATAAATAACCTTCATGAAATGAATTTGCAACATAAGAGTAGCTTAAAAATAAATTATTAAATGGGGTAAATGATAATTTAGCAAAAGGCATATGACGGCTAAAGATATTTTTTTCTAACGACTCATATCCTGCACTCAATGTAATTTTTTTTGTTATACCATAAGAAAATATAGCATGAATAAATTTATATCCCAATGTATCGTAAGATATGCCAGAATATATTTGATATTCAAGTTTATTTTTGGGTGCTAAACTAAATGGAATTAAAATATTAAGAGTTTCAATTTTCTCTTCACCTGTTGGGCCATAATGTTTTAGAACTACCGAATAATTACCGTAATTAAGAGGAATCTCAAAAATATATTGGCCTTTTTCATCAGCAGTAGTAATGCCCCAATAAACATCATTAATATATAATTCTACTTTCCAGTTAGGATTTGTTGTTCTTTTAATAATATATGGCACATAATCCATTTTTTTAGTTAGAGAAATATTTGACAATTCAATACCAAATAAACCAGAATATATATCAGAATAAAGTGGAACATTTATTAAACCAACATTTACTTGTGTTAAATATGGTGATCTAATATTAGCCCACCGCCAATTAAATCCTTGTTGCTTCCAATCTATATTATTAAAATCAACAATATTGTTATGTATTTTTAATTCACCCCCCAATAATTCTAATCCTAAATCTGTTCTGATATTATAATTGAATTTATTATTATTTCCCCCTGAAAAAGAAAGATTATAATCTAAAATTGCTCCTCCTATCCATCTAAATCTATCATATATAGTTGTATCACAAAAAATTTCATTTGATCTTTGATTTATTTTATTACGTAGTTTTTCTAGTTTATATAATTTTATTATGGGTAATTCTATTTCTGAATGTAGATTTACACGCAAAGTGCTAAAATTAAAATCACACTGTAAATTAAATATCTTTCGATAAAAAGCTAAAGAAAAATAAATATCATCATTAGTTTGAATAAAATCACCATCATCAATATATAACTCTTGATTTTTAAATATCATTTTTTTGTCATTAATATTTATTTTGTATAAATTATTCTCATTACAAAAAAAACCTTCGATAGTATCTAATTTATTAGAATGTTTTAAATTAATTTTCAGTAAATTAAACATTTCAATAATAGGTAAATAAAGTTGATTATTGTTATAGTTATATAGTGCATTTATATTAAAACTTAATGTATTTTCAATAATTAATAATATGGGAACTTCCTCATAAGTATCAGGATAATAAATTTGTTGGGCATTAGCATGAGAATATACTATTAAAAATAATAACAATATACATTTAATACTACGATTTTTTAATTTTAAAAAAAGCATAAAAATAATTATTTCACTACAATAGTTAAATTTATATTACCAACATATTCACCAGTTAAGGTCTCAGCTGATGATATAACATTGATATATCCACCTAAATAAACTAAAAAACCATTTTCTGCATTTTCTGGTGTTACAAATAAATTACCTGTGTTTAATTCATCTAAATATACAATGATTTCATTACCAAATTTATTTTTTAAAACGCATTTTTTATCAAATATTATTTGAACTAAAGTATTAGAAGGGGCAATTACTTCAAATATAGCTGGTGAAAAATTGCTATCATCATAAAGTAATATTACATTACCAGTTGAATACCTTTCTCCAGAATAAGAAATATGAATAGTTCCACCACCATTTGTCGCAACAAAAGAACCAAATTGCAAAGGTGATAATTGAGTAATAGATGATTGAATGTTGGGTAATTTATCCAAAACACTTGTAGATATTATAGGTTTTACATTCTGGTTATGTAGCATATTATCATAAGTTAAATTATTTTGAGATAAATTATTTACTTGTTTAGATACTTGTCCTATATTATTTTTATCTTTATTAGGAATATTTTGAATGTTTTTTATTTCCTGAGAATTAATTTTATTCGCACAAAATAAAAAAATAATAAAAGAAAACAATAAAATATAAAAATTTCTCATAATCTACCTTAAATCATAATAATAATCAAAATATATATCTTTATTATTAATATTTTTATCATCAGATACAGAATAAATGATTTCTAATTTACCATTGTGAAAATCAATATTCTCATCAGATTTTAACTTTATAATCATTTCCCTGTATTGTAAGGGAGGATATATGGCAATACCTTTTATGCCATATATTTTTTGTGATGTACCATCATCATTAATGTAATAAATATCTATATCACCATAAGAAGATTTATTCCCTTCTCTATACATTTTAAAAGACAATGTAGGATTATCATCTATAACTAAATTAACATCGCTAATAGACACTTTAACATTTAAATCTCCAACTCTTATAATAACAGGTATAGCCAATCCATATATAGGAGTAAGTTTTATCGTAATAGAATCACCATTTCCCCCATTTTCATTAGCTAGTGAAGATTCAGTAGGAATGGATCTAAAATAAAGATGAGATCTATACTCACCTATTGGTATATTAGAATGCACATTGGCTTGTATCCTAACTACTTGAGCTGTATTGGGGGCTAATACAATAGACCGAGGGAAAAAACGTAAGTATTTACTTGCAAAATAATGAATATAAGTAGTATCTGCCGGGTCAATAAGAACGAAAGAGCCATCTTCATTCATTTTATATTCAATAAAACTAATTATATATTTTGCAGTGTCTTTACCGTTATTTACTAGTGTAACCTCTTGAATATTATTATTTCCCTCAAATACTACTCTTCGCGGGAAAATCATAACATCACTTTGAGAATATAAATTAATATTTGTTAAAAATAAAATAAAATTAACCAAAAATGTTTTAATATAAAATTTACTTGTTATCATTTATCTTCAACTTTCTTTTGGTTTGATAATAATCTATATATTGTGGATTTTCCTATTGCTAATCTTTTAGCTACTTCATCTATGTTATGATTAAATGTATTTAAATAATGCATAATAATTTTCTCTTTATATTCATTTAATGTTAATTGTTTTTCTAAAAAAACACTACTACAAAAATTATGCCTTGAAAAAATTATATCCTTTTCAGCAATAACATTATTATCTGATAATACACAAGCTAATTCAATAATTGATTTCAGCTCTCTTACATTACCAGGGAAATCGTATGAAAATAATTTATCAAGAGCACCTTGAGTTAATTTTTTATTTTTTATATTATTTCTTTTGCAATAATTTTGTATAAAATATTGTGATAACCTTGGAATATCATTTATACGTTCTATCAGTGGAGGCAAAACTATTGTAAGTCCTAATAATCTATAATACAAGTCTTCCCTAAAATTACCCTTTCTAACTTCTTCCCATAAATTTTTATTTGATGCTACAATAACTCTTAAGTTTAGATCAATAAATTTATTACTTCCTACTCGTGAAATTTTAAAATCTTGTAGAACGCGTAATAATTTAGCTTGAATGTTTAATGAAATATTAGCAATCTCATCGATGAATAAAGTACCATTATTGGCTTCTTCCATTTTCCCAATTTTTGTAGATTTAGCATCTGTAAAGGCACCTTTATTATAACCAAATAGTTCTGATTCTATTAGCTCTTCAGGTATAGCAAAAATATCTATAGGAACAAATGGATAATTGGCACGATTAGAATTACTATGTATTGTTTTAGCAACAACTTCTTTGCCAGTGCCAGTCTCTCCAAATATCGATACAATAATATCTGTTTTGCTAGCTTTCTCGATAATTGGATAAATTTCTAACATTTTTTTACTCTCGCCTATTAAATGTAAACTATTAAAATTATTAATAAATCTTTCTGGTATAAACTTATTTTTTTTAATATCTTTAATATCATTTAATAGCCTTATCTCTAATCTATCATTTTTAATAATAAAATCATAAGCTCCATTTTTTAAAAAATTTGCCACATCTTCTATTTCTATAGTAGATTGATTTGAAATAATAATAATTTCTGTGTTTATTTGTTTTTTATTACAAATATTAATAAGATCTATATAATCATTATATTTAATTGAATTAAATATTATTACATCCGGTTTTTTATATAAATTATCTATTAAATTGTCTTTATCATTAAAAGTTATAATTTCATTTTCTGGTTCTTTAGGTAAATTATTATCTATCAACTTGCCTATATAATTGCTTTTGTCTAAAATAAATATTATAAAATTTTTCATTAACAAACGAAATAAAAGTTTTTAAATTTTTGCAAAATTAATTTATTTTATTTCAATGAAATAATATTTATATGTTAAGTGAATATTAATATATAAATAAAAAAGGCCAATAAAAATTTTGTTTATAAACAAGTTTTTTTTTTTAATTTAGCTAAAATGATCTAAGTAAAATAATACTATGTATGCTCTAGTAGATTGCAATAATTTCTATGTATCTTGTGAGAGAGTTTTTGATCCGTCACTTAATGGTAAGCCAGTAGTGGTTTTATCAAACAACGATGGATGTGTAATATCTCGTAGTAACGAAGCCAAAGCTATTGGTATACCAATGGGCAAACCTGCTTTCGAGCTAAAAGAACTTATAGAAAAGTATAACATTAAAGTTTTTTCGACAAATTTTCCACTTTATGGTGATATGAGCTCAAGGGTGATGAACATACTTGCAGAATTTTCGCCAGAAATCGAAATATATAGCATAGACGAGGCTTTCCTAAATCTCAAAGGATACAAATATATTGAATTGCAAGATTATGCTAAAAAAATCAAAGACACAGTGCATCTATATACTGGCATACCTGTGAGCATAGGTGTCGGAGCCACTAAAACCTTAGCAAAAGCTGCAGAATACTTTGCTAAAAAAGATCCTAAAAGCAAAGGTATATGCATTATATCTGATGAAAATAGAAAAGAATATCTCTCTAAACTACCAATAGATGAGGTATGGGGCATCGGACGACAACACTATAAAATGCTAAATAAATATGGAGTAAAGACAGCTCTAGATTTTGTAAATTTACGTCCTCAATGGGTTAGAAATCAGATGACTGTGGTAGGCTCTAAAACTCAAGAAGAGCTTATGGGCATAGAATGTTTCGATTTAGAAACTTCTCCACCATCTAAAAAGAATATCTGTGTATCTAGATCTTTTGGCAATATGATAAGTGATTATTCATTATTAGCTGAGGCTGTATCTAACTTCGCAGCTAGCTGCGCTGAAAAACTTAGGCATCAGCATTCTTGTGCATCCACTATTATGGTTTTTGTCATTACTAATAGATTTAGAAAAGACCTGCCTCAATATGCTAAAAATGCTATTGTCAATATGCCAGTAGCCACTAATAGCACTTTTGAAATCATTAAGTACGCTTTACTAATTTTACGTAACATATATAAAGCGGGTTATCAGTATAAAAAAGCTGGTGTTATTGTAAGTAATATAGTGCCAGATAATGCTGTGCAAACTGCTCTTTTCGATGAAATTGATCGTGAGAAACAAAATAAAGTAATGTTAGCAATGGATAATATTAATAAAAAATACGGACGTAATACACTAAAAGTAGCTGCTATGGGTAAAAATAGAGAATGGAAACTGAAACAAGAGAAATTATCACGTGCCTACACTACTAAATGGCAAGATATTATTAATGTAAAAGTCTGAAAAAAATTATTTTCTAAGCGACTAACTACATTAATTATTTACTCCTATTGGCTATTACATTTATAACATTTGTAAGTAATGATTTTTTTTCTTTATCTAAAGATAATAAATCGATATTATTTTGGGCTTTCATTATATGATAATTAATCTGTTCTTCCGTTTTTTTATCTATATTTAGTTTTTTATATATATCGATAACTTTATTTATTTTGTCATTACTATTTATATTTTTATCATTATATAAATTATAAAAATCTTGCTTGTCTTTTTCATCTTCTATGCTTTGATATGCTGTAATATACAAAAAAGTTTTTTTAGCATCCAAAATGTCACCACCAATTTTTTTACCAAAAATATTTTCATCAGCAAAACAATCAAAATAATCATCTTGTAATTGAAAAGCTAAGCCCAGATGAATGCCTAAATCATATATCGTCATTTCATCTGCAGTAGGACAATTGCCTAGCAGAGCACCTATTTTCATAGAGCTAGCAATTAAAACAGCAGTTTTCAAGTAAATCATTTTTTCATAATCGCTAATAGAAACATCAATTTTATCCTCAAAATCCATATCTAATTGTTGTCCCTCACATACTTTAGTAGCTGTGTTAGTAAACTCATCCAGTATGCGAACTAAATATTTTTCTTTAGTTTTATTGACCATGCTATAAGCTATAGCAAACAAAATATCTCCAGCTAATAATGCTTTATTGAGTCCATATTTAGCTACTACTGTTTCTCTACCACGTCTCATCTGTGCTTTGTCCATGATATCATCATGAAAAAGAGTGAAGTTATGAAAAAGTTCTATGCCTAATGCTGGTGGCACTGCATCATCGATGTTACCACCGTACATATCACATAGAAACAAAATCAATGCTGGACGAAATCTTTTACCACCACATTCTATCCCATATCTAATAGGTTCATACAAGGTTTGTGGCTCTTTATTCAAATCTATCTCAGCTAAATTTTTTTTGATATAATCAATATAATAATTAAATATTTCCATAAATAATTTTTAACTTTACAAAGATATTAATAAAATCAAGAATAAGTTTTAAAGTGTTAAGAGTTGATAAGTTGATTAGTTGATTAGTTGATTAGTGAGACTGGGAGAATTGGAGAATAGGTGCCTGAGAGAATAAATGAGAAAAGATTAGTTTTTTTTCAGTAATTAGCTTATAAAAACTTTAATCTATCACTCAATGCTCATTATTCCTAAACTTCTAAACCCATAAACATTAATTTATAATTTGTGCTCATTTGTGTTCATTTGTGGATTAATAACAACAATTGGGCAGTTAAATATCAACCTAAATAATTTACCTACAATAAACTTTATAGAACCTAATTTTTTTTAATGCCTAATAATAGTTATAGAGCCATTTAATAAACGTGAAGTGAGACCTTCTAATCGCCATTCGTAAACTTCACAAAGGTAATAGTAAACTCCATCAGGCACTGGACGTCCTGAATTCATATTTGTTCCATCCCAGTTAATATCTGGATCTTGCGTTTCGAAAACTAAATTTCCCCATCTATTATAAACTAACAAATGTATTTTTTCGACAAAATCATAAGGAAAAGGTTGAAATAAATCATTATAACCATCGCCATCAGGAGTAAATACATTAGGTAACGAATATAAATCGCAACTATTGATATCTGAACAAACTTTCATTGATGGCAAAGAAGCATTGTTATTAGTATCTACTGCTACTATGTAATAGCAGCCAGCTACAGTGCTAGCTAAAGTATGGATATATGATGTATCAGTAGTATTTACTAATAGAGTAAAATCATCATGTATTGTAGGAGAATAAAAGACTTGATAATGACTAAAATCATTAGCATCACAATAAGTGATGACATTTTGCCAAGTTAAAATATTAGAAAGAGAATTACAATCAGCAGTTACATGTAAAATAGGGGAGCATGGTGGCTCTATATCTATCGGTATAGCACATAGCTCTTGAGACCAATTCTCTAGAGGAGTTACAAAGCCAGGTGCAGAATAATGTCCATAAGCCAGAACTTTATAGCAATAATTATTACCATTTATTAAACCAGTATCTATGAATTCTGTATTTATTGTTTTAGTTAATAATTCATAAGATAGTGAAACGTCATTAAATCTATAAACATAAAAACTATCATTAGTCCACGGTACTTGATAATTAAATTTTAAATGTATTTTTTTATCACCTGGAGTAGCAACTAAAAAAACTGAAGAAGCTGCTGACGAGCTATTAATTGGCTGCCATGTGTCATTAATTTGATTTAACAAATGTATCTGATAATGATAACTTTTGTTTTTTGTATCAATATTTTGATGCAGTAAAACAGTATCGTCTAAGCTAAATGTACTTGATAAAAAACTATAATTATTGCCAGAAAGATTTTCGCCGAAATAAACATCATATTTATATGGTCCTGGATGAGCTATGGTATCTAAATCATCAGGTTTAGACCATTTTAGTAGCAGTTCACCATTTACCTCATCGGTGGTATTTACACTCACGTGAGTTATAACAGGAGCTACATCACTGAGAATAGCACATGCTTCATTAGATACTTTGCTCACTGCTCCATCTGAGAAATAAGCATATACTCGATAGCAATATTCATTTCCTATAGCCAAATTGCCTTCATTAATATAATCTGTATAGGTAGTATCATAAATTGTGAGAGTAGAATCTATCAATACAAATCCGAGAGAATCTGGTAGCCCAGTTTCGCAATCTCCCTGAACGTAAGAAGTATGCGTATTTTTTCTGAAAATTTTGTAACCAATAGCATTATCACAAAATTCTCTATGCCATTCAAGTTCTATACCATAGGGAGTAGCTGTAGCCTGTAAGTTTTCTGGAGCAGGTGCGATAACAGAAACATTTATTTTTTTATACACTTCAGAGATATCTGCTACTCTTGTAAAGCCTATATTATCCAAGCCCCAATGATCATAATCATAATTTGTTGATTTATCCTGATACCATCTAATGCGTGTATTCGGAGTCAGTGCATCAGCAGGTAATAATATTGTGTAATTATTCCAATGTATTAAGTTAGGTTCATGACCACCTTCTTCTTCATATTTGGGATTAGGATTGAAATATACTATATTTATCCAATTGTTTTCTGAGTCAGTAGTATTATATTGCACATAAACTCCCTCATCTGGCTCATCAGGACCTTCGCAACTACTACCACCATAGCCAGTATGTTCCTCATAACGCATATCAAATTCTAAAATATAATCACCATCAGATAGGTCTAAAACAGGACTTGTTAAATATCGAGGCGCAGTTTCATCTTTGCCAAACCATATATGTTTAGAGTTATCCCATCCATTGCCACAAGGGCTATTAAACATTACAGGTACATTAGAAGTAAATGGGGATAAAAGTCCATTATTAAAATTATATAAACTAGATGAAGAATTATCTTGATTTAAAATATCGACACGAAAATTTAAACTATAAGAATTTATAGAAACCTCATCACAACTAGCATCCCAACTAAAATTTGAAGAGATATTATTAACACCTTTTATTGGTTGAGGAAAAGAAGCTCCCATATCTATTAGCTGTCCCGATGCTGTTAATAGCATAGTATCATTATAAACAAACGAAGCACTCACTGGGAATGACAAATTATTACCGGCAATTATACATGTATCTGCTGGACTATCAAGAATAGGACTAATACTTTGGCAATTATTTACTATGATAGTAACATCTCTATCTACATATCCTACCATCACTCCGGAAATTAATTTTTTAGCACGAACTACAAAGCTATATTCTCCTCTAATAGGAGTATCCCAAGTAATAATTCCAGTATGTTGGTCTAGTGAAAAGCTACTAGTAGCAGATGGCATGGTATAATTAGTAATATTTACTCCACCAGAATCTCTACAAGAAATAAGCTGATACGTATATGTAGCATTAGGATGAGGCTCTGGATCATACACACTCATGTCTAGCTCTTGCAATGTACCACTACATATTCTAAATGGCGTCGGAGATTGAAAACGTAAAGAATGACTACTGTTTACATAAGGATTAATTACAAGTAAAGCTTCTGTATATAATGATTTCTGTACTGATAAAGGGATATTTGCTATATATGGTCCTCGGCACTTATATGAAACACTAAGGAGAAATGTAGAAGGACCAGAATAAGTATGCTGCCCATGATAAATAACTTTTTTGAGATATGGCAATCCAGCAGGTGATATGCTCAATAAATTCAAATTGCTCTTAGTGCCATCACCCCAGTTTAATGATAAATTTTGATCAATAGGACCATGCTCATATACATAACATACCACATTCACTTGATACGTCAAATTACTAATAGGTTCATATTGAATCTCTATGGACCTAATATTCATAGCATTAACTACAAAACTAGTTAAAATAAGAATTATAAATATTAATAATTTTTTCATAAAGGGGAAAAAATATCCTGATTGTAAAATTAATAAAAATTTTATAAATGATATCATTATTTTATATTCAATCTATCTAAGGCAGCATGATATTTTTTAGCACATTGCATATGTTCAGAAATAGTACGGCTAAATGTATGATATCCTGATAAATCATCTTTAGCACAGAAAAATAAATAATCATGTTTCTGATAATTTAAAACAGCATCAATAGTGCGAGGAAATGGTAATAGAATAGGACCTGGTGGCAATCCTTTATTTTTATAGGTGTTATAGGGAGAATTAATTTCTAGGTGTTTATGAAGAACTCTTTTAATATTGAAGTCTTGATGAGCAAAAATAATAGTCGGATCCGACTCTAAAGGCATATTTCTCCTCAAGCGATTGATAAAAACTCCAGCAACTATTGGCATCTCATCCCATTTTTTAGTCTCAGCTTCTACAATAGATGCTAGAATGCAAACCTGAACAGGAGTTAAATTCAATGCTTGTGCTTTTTCTAATCTTTCATTTATCCAGAAATTATCCCATTCTTTTTTCATTCTCAGAACAAATTCTTTAGGTGTAGTAGTCCATAAAAAATAATATGTATTTGGTATAAAAATACATGGTATGTTGTATTTATTAAATCCTAATGAATCTATAAAATCTTTATCATTTACTACATCTAAAAAATCTTGTCTGGTAAAAATAAATTTCCCATCAATTTTATCAGCTAAATCATTAATTGTTCTAACATTATTAAAAGTCAAAGTTATCGGATCCTGGTTGCCTATTCTTATTTTATTTATCAAATCATTATTATTCATACCTTTTTTAAGCACATATCTCCCGGGTTTTGCAGTAAAATATCTAAATTTAGTAGCAAACTGAAAAGTCCATGGGAATTTCAGAATATTCTCATTTTTTAAAATTTCTATAAAATCATCGGTGTCTGTATCAGGATAAATATAAATTGTGGTTTCTTGAGCATTATTAGGTATTTTCACATTAGGGAAATAGAATGTAAAATAAAAAGCGCTAGACACTAAAATAATCAAAACTACAAGTATTTTAATCAATCTCATATTCATTAAATTTATTATAAAATAATTCATCAATAAAAATGCCATTTATCAAATACCAATCTTTTCTAGAAGATTGTAATTGAAAATTTGATTTTTCAAATAATTTGATACTAGCCACATTATTAGCAGGTATTAAAGCACATACTTGGTGCAATTGCAAAATATTAAAACAATAATTCACTGCCAGAGCTATAGATTGTGAACCATAATGTTTATTTCTATAAAGCTCATCTATAAAAATACCGATAAATATTCTACGATGAAGAGGAGCGAAATTATACAAATCTACAATACCAATTTTATTATGAAGTTTATCCTCAGCAACAAATCTATACTGCTTCTCAGCGAAAATATCTGTTTGTCCTTTTATAAAATTTTCTATTGTCCATCTAGAGAAGGGTTGAAAAGCATCACTCAGATACCAATAGGAATCATTATTTTCTATATCAAACATCCAATCAATATCATCAAGCTCTGGAGCTCTTAATTTAATATTTTCACCTTGTAAATGCATAAAATTTTTATAAAATTATAAATAAAAATTCTCAATCTTAAATACTAAAGTAGCAGGACCACGCAAAAGTAAAATATTATCATTTAATTGATTTACTTGTAGATCGCCACCTAAGGCACTAATATTCATCGGAAAAGCTTTATTAAAAAAATTATGGAGGACTACAGCTGCAGCACATATACCTGTACCACAAGCAAAGGTTTCATCTTCTACACCTCTTTCATAGGTTCTAATTTTTATTTTCTCACCTAATTCTACAAAATTTACATTTGCACCATCATCACCAAAATCTGGTGAAAATCTAAGTATTTTACCTTCATTATATACATCGAGCAAGTCTACATTCTCAACGAACTTAATCAGATGAGGCACACCTGTATTCACAAAAAAAGAATGCTCATCAATTCTAGTAATTTGAGATAAAACATTTATACTAATTTCCACATCCCAGTTATTTTCTAATCTATTGAATATCATTGCATTATGAATGCCATCATCAGCATCAAAATTAAAATACTTACCAACATCAATAAGATTTAGTAAATTAGCAAAAGCACAAATACAACGGGCTCCGTTACCACACATAATAGCTCTACTCCCATCATAATTATAATATATCATAGAAAAAATGCTAGAATTATTATTAGGATTAGCAAGTAAAATTAATCCATCTGCACCAATGCCTAAATGTCTATCGCATAATTTCTTTATTAAAGCGGAATCAAATAAACTATCGCTCTTATCGCGTGTATCTGATAAGATAAAATCATTCCCTGCACCATGAAATTTGTAAAAAGAAAAATTATGATTAATCATTTTCAAATAAAATTAAAATACAAATATATAAAAATAATAAATCACTCTATTTTTTTAATTACCTTTGGGATATTAGTATTAATGTTTCTTTTACCCACTAAGGAAGAAACTTTATAAGCATTAAATTTAATATCATTGGACTGTTTGAGTAATTTTTCTTTTTTTTCGGGAGTATTAGCATACAACCATTCTTTTTCTATAGATTTAGGTAAAATAAATGGCATTCTTTGCTTAGTATTATGGATTTCTTTCATTATTCCTACAGCCTCTCGTGTAATTAAAGAAAAAGTATAATATTGTGTGCCAGTAAAAGGATCATGCCATACATCCCATATGCCAGCAATAGAAAAAATTTCTTCATCAGCTAATCTAATAAGCCATGGCTGTTTAGCATTGCCAATTTGCTGCCACTCAAAAAAACCTGTAGAAGGTATCAAACAAAGCTTATTCTTTGCTGAAATATAAAATGATTTTTTTTGATGAAGAGTTTCTATCCTAGCATTCAAGGTTTTAAAACGAATATCATCTGCAATATTTTTATTTTTAATAAAAAAAGGGATTAATCCCCATTGAAAAAATTGAATCACACTAGGAGCTTCATTAGCAATAATAGGCCAAGCAGGCAAACTAAATGCAGTAGCATGATAAATAGGTTGCCACTCACTACCTGGGATAAATTTTGCATTATATCTATTTTCTATCTTTACAGCATCTACGATTAATGAATTATGAAAACACATGATAAATATAATATATTAAATAGCTAAATTAAGGAAATTTTAGCAAATAAATAAGGTTAGAGAATTGAGAAAGGGTTTGAGAAGTAGCAAATTTTTGTTATACTTTACAGTATGTTATTCATATCTTTGAGTTATTATTTCTCGATACTTGTCCCACGCCCATCTGTCGTGCGATGACAAGTTCAATAGTCTGCCAATGTCAGGATCTATCAACTCTTTTAAATATTTATTCATTATCACAAACCACATCAAATAGCTTTGCAAGTACTTCGTAGCTACTCCGTGAAATCTACTCACCCAAGTTTTGAAATCACTTATTTTGCTTTCTACTATCTTTACACTATAAATTCCGCGTTTTATCTGTCTTTTGTTTACAATCACTTTTTTACTTTGCAAACTTTTCACAGCTTTTTTGAACTCTTTCTTGGGCTTTACACATATCAGATTGCCTTCAGACAATCTATTCTTTAGCTCTTCTTTCAATTGCTCATTCTTAACTTTTTTATCTCCTAAATGTTTGAAAAGTAAATTACCTTCTCTGTCGGTAACTACTAATACTGCTACCTTTGGATGTTTTTTCTTTTTAGCTCGCATATATTCTTCTTTGCTTTTAAACTTTCTACCTTTTTCTGAATAATTCATTAGCAGTTCATCAGCTTCTACAATACCAGAAAAGCTTATACCACCTTCTAAAGCTCTAATAGCAGCTAATATTTTGTGCCGCCATTCGAAGCTTGTTTTCAGACAAATGCCAACCTCATCAGCACATGCACGAAGACTTTTACCCTCGAGCATGCATCTCATATAGTCAAGCATTAATGGATATTTTCGCATGCGATAGACAAAGGTGCGAGCTGTTTCACGGAATTGATAACCGCAGGATTTGCATTTGTAAACTTGTCTGCCATTTCTTTTACCAGCCTTTATGACATTCTCACTTCTGCAATCTGGACAGATAGCTGCGGTAGATTGAATTTTTACTTTTTGGTAATCTACAGCTGTAGCATTGTTATTGACGAGAAATTGATATAGCTGATCCAGAAAATCACGCTTATGATCCTTGTGTAAAGCCAAGTATTTATCGATGTTTTCTAGTAATTCTTTCATAATTATAAAATTTGTACAAAATTAATATATTTTATTAAAATAATAAAATGTTTAAAGTATAACATAGAAATGTTATACAAACCCCTTACCATTCCTTTTGCAATCCATCTCCTCAAACCCTCATCCTATGCTTTCTTCTATTCTCCTCATTAAATCACTGTTATATACCTGACCATCATACATCATTACGCTTTCATCACTTAATGTGTAAATAAATGGAACTTCATTTTTAATTGCAAAAATTCTAGAATCCATACTATATTTACCAATGCATAAAAATATTATATTTTTATATGTTTTGTATAGATTACAAAAAAATTGATATTCTTTTTCATTTGCAGGGTTTAGCACGATTTTTAGATAATCGATTTTATATTCTTTTTGTTGCTTTAAAAGTTCATCTATTTCATTAATGTCTATTATGCCATTTATTTTATGAACTGATAAAATTGTTTTGCATTTTTTTGTTATTGCGTAATTAATTATTGCAGTAGTTTCTTGATATTTTAAGCTTTCTATATTTAAGTCTATATAATCACTTCCCAAATTAATTACTTTATTGAATACTGCAAATGCATATTCATTATTTGTTCCTTTGATAGGTATGGTAGCTATAATCTCATTTTTATCATTTTTTTTTGTGAAAATATTTTCAATATTCGTTTTTGTGATATAATCTAAGCGTAATTCTATATATGGATATATTTTTATCAAAGAGTTTATATATTTTTCATCATCTATATTTATTGTTTGAAAAATTTTTGTTTTCATCAAATATCTTTTGTGTTTTCTCTCTTTAATTTAATAAATTTTAATAGAAAAATTATAAATAAAATCATTAATATTAGTGATATTAATTCTGTCCATAGTGGAAATTTAATATTATCAATTTCTTCTAATGAATAAGAAATTTTATTGTTACTAGCTAACCAATATGAGAGGGTTGCCATTAGATTATTTATAAAATGCATAAATATAGAATACCAGATATTGCCAGTGGTATAATATACTATTCCTAAAATAATCCCAAAAAACCAAATTGCTAAAATTGTACTCCAGGATAAATGGAATAAGCTAAAAATAAGTCCTGTTAAGATAATGCCAATCCATGCATGTTTTGTTAATTTTATTAAATATTTTTGTATTATTCCTCTAAAGATTAATTCTTCACCAACAGCTGGCACCAATGCCACATAGACTATATTCAATAACAAAAAGCCAATACCACTACCACTCATTGTTTGTTTCAATAATTCATTTGCCATATTTTCATATTGGCTAAAAAAATTATCAATATTTGATGGTAATTTTATCAAATTGGTTATTTCAGTTAATAAAGATAAAGATGGTTGGATTAATAAAACTACAAAAAACGTTAGTATTAAAAATAGCAAATCCTTATATGGTCTATTTTGATAAAATTCGTAAATTTTATATTTATTTAATAATGGGAAAGCTATTCCTACTCCTGTAAAAGTAAATAAATGTGCGATAGTATTTGCTAACATTATTGCTCGGGGGTTGCTTAAATTATTTGTTGATAAAAGTACAAATGACATGGCGAGGTTAAAAAATAATGCTGCTGCCAGGAATAATGCTAAGAAAGTTAAAAAACTTTTCCAATTAATTTTAATATCGTTCATTTTTATTAATTTTACTACTGCAAAATTAATAAAAAACTATGCAAATAGGGAAGTTTGACCTTAGTAGATATCCAATAATTTTAGCTCCTATGGATGGCATTACTGATAAAGTATTTAGAAAAATTTGTAAAGAAATGGGAGCTACACTTACATATTCTGAATTCGTTTCTGCTGATGCAATCATTAGAAATGTAAAAGTTAGTTTTGATAAAATTAGTAAAAATGAAGATGAGTTCCCTTTTGTAGTTCAAATATTTGGTAATGATCCAGAAATAATGGGACAAGCAGCTAAATTAGTAGAATCTGCTGGTGCAGATATTATAGATTTGAATTTTGGTTGTCCTATGAAAAAAATTGTGTCTAAAGGTGCTGGTGCCGCTTTATTAAAAAATCCTGAATTAATGCTAGAAATAACCAAAAATGTTGTTAAAAATGTAAATGTACCAGTAACAGTAAAAACTAGATTAGGCTGGGATGAAACTTCAATTATTATAGATAATATCGCACGTGGATTGCAAGATTGTGGCATCGCAGCTCTGACTCTACATGCTCGTACTAGGAAACAACTTTATTCTGGTAATGCTGATTGGGATTATTTTTTAAAATTAAAATCTGATTCTTCTTTTTCTATTCCCCTCATTGCAAATGGAGATATAGATAATCCTGAGAAAGCAAAGCTTTTATTTGATGATTATGGTGTGGATGGTGTGATGATTGGTAGAGCTGCTATCGGCAATCCTTGGATCTTTAGAGATTGTAATGATTATATTTTAAAAAACATTTCACCAAAACCAATAAGTATTAACGAGAGATTAGCAATATGCAAAAGGCATTTCAACGAACTCGCAGCAATGAAAAATGAAAAAGTTGCTATTATTGAGATGAGAAAATTTTTTAAAAATTATTTTAAAGGTATTGCAAATATAAAACAATATCGTGTTGCATTATTAGAAGCAACAAGTCTGGAAGAAATTCATTCCATTTTCAATGATATAAAAAATATTGAAGAAAAAGTATAAATAAAAAAACCACTCATGATGAGTGGCTTTTTTACTTTCTTTTATTTAAGAAAGTTCTTAGCCTTTACCTTGACCAGCTTTTACTTGTTCAGTTTGTGTTTCTGGTTTTGGGGTTGCTGGTTTTGGGGTTGTTTGTTTTTGACTAGCTGCTTCTGCTTGAGCAATGCTGTCTAATCTTGCTTGTTCGATTTGAGCTAAACTATCAGCTATGCGTGCGCTATCAGCTTGTACTTTTGCAATGCTATCTGCTATACGTGCACTGTCTAATTTTGCTTGTTCTGCTTTTTTCTGAGCATTTCCGCATGATGCTAATACCATCATACCTGCTACTAATGCTACTACTACTAAATTTTTCATATCCATTTTCATTTTTTATGGTTTGACATGCAAAATTATAAAAAATTTTTAAATAAAAAAAATTTTTTTTATTTTTTTGATATAAGAGTTTAGATAATAAATTTTCCCAAATATTTTTTTAATTTATGAAATAACTCCAAAATTATTAGTCTACTCTAATTAATCCCGCATTTTTGAATATGAGATTTTTCTATAATTTTTATTATATTATTATAGTTGAAAAAAAATAAACAAATAACAATTATTTTACATTTAATTAACATATTTATTTTATAAATTGACATTATTTTATTAATTTTGCAAAAAATATACTATTGAGTATGAGTTATTTATTATTTGACAAACAGCAGCTTGTAAATTTAGAGTTTTCATTGAATAGAGAGATTATCAGGGCTAATAGAGCTGGATCATATGCGAGCACTACAATTATATATTGCAATACGCGAAAGTATCATGGTTTGTTAGTTTCACCCCAACCTCAATTAGATGATGATTTACATGTTTTCCTTTCTGCTATAGATGAGAGCATTATACAGCATGATGCTGAGTTTAATATTGGTATTCATCAATATCCTGGTCCTATTTATTTTCCTAAAGGGCATAAATATGTTGAGGAATTTCAAAGTGTACCTATTCCTACTCTTATTTATCGTGTAGGAGGTGTAGTTTTGTCTAAACAATTGTTATTTATAAATAAAGAAGATAGAGTCCTCATCAAATATACTCTATTAGATGCTCATAGCGATACATTATTGCGTTTAAAGCCATTTTTAGCTTTTAGAAATTATCACACTCTCAGTAAAGCAAATATGTATGCTAATAAAAATTATGAAGAATGTGAGAATGGAATCATTATGAAGCTATACCAAGGTTATAGTTCATTGTATATACAAATTTCTAAAGAGTCTAAATATGTTCATGCTCCAGATTGGTATTATAATATAGAATATAGGAAAGAGCTAGAACGTGGCTATGATGGACATGAAGATTTACTTGTGCCAGGATATTTTGAATTTCCTATCAAGAAAAATGAAAGTGTAATTATAAGTGCAGGTTTATCAGAGACTAAACCTAATATGCTAAAAAGGTTATTTAATAATGAGCTAAAAAATAGAATACCACGCGATAGTTATGAAAATAATTTAATTAATTCTGCTCAGCAATTTATCATTCAGCGTGGTAATGATGTGGAAATAAAAGCTGGCTATCATTGGTTTGGCAGATGGGGACGTGATACTCTAATTTCTTTACCAGGGTTGACATTAGTAACTGGTAATTATGATCTATGTAAAAAGGCTATAGATACGCTTTTAGCTGATAAAAAAGGTCCATTACTGCCCAATGTAGGTAAACAGCAACGCGTAGCTATTAATTCTGCTGATACATCATTATGGCTTTTCTGGACTTTGCAGCAATATCAATTATTTACTAATGAAACACCGATGAAAATCTGGCGATTATATAAAAATGACTTACAATCTATACTTTATGGCTATCGTAATGGAGAGGCTAAAGGAATATGGATGAGTGAGGATGGATTGATAAATGCTAAATTACCGGGATATGCTCTAACTTGGATGGATGCTATTGTAGATGGTAAACCAGTAACTCCTCGTTACGGGAAACCGATAGATATCAATGCTCTATGGTATAATGCTATTTGCTATGCTATTTATTTAGCTGAACATATAAATGACAAAGAATTTATAGATGATTGGTTACCATTAAAAGAAAAAATTGAAAACTCTTTTTTAGAAACTTTTTGGGATGAGCAACATGGCTACTTAGCTGATTGTGTAGATGATGGAGAAAAAGACTGGTGTGTACGTCCTAATATGGTTTTTGCAACTTCTTTACCATACGTTTGTCTAGATGAGAAAAAAAGATTATCTGTTCTAGAGAGAATACAGCAAGAGCTTTTGACACCAAGAGGCTTGCGAACTTTAAGTCCCAAATGTCCACATTATCGTGGTCATTATGAAGGACCTATAAAAGAGAGAGATCTCGCATATCATCAAGGAACTGTGTGGCCATGGCTTTTAGGTGCTTTCGCTGAAGGATATCTTAGAATTTTTGGTAAAAATGGAATTCCATTTATTGAAAAAATTTATTTCGATTTAGAGTCAACTTTATCTGAACATGGTGTAGGTAGTATAAGTGAGGTCTTTGATGGTGATCCACCACACAAACCTGGTGGAGCTATTTCTCAAGCTTGGAGTGTAGCAGAAATTATGAGAATTAAATGGTTAATTGAAAAATATAAAAATCTATGAGAGTATTGATGTTTGGTTGGGAATTTCCACCACATATTTCAGGTGGGTTAGGTACAGCCTGCTATGGGCTCACTAAAGCTCTCCTGAGGCAAGGTGTAGAGATTATTTTTGTTGTTCCTAAAGCCTTTGGAGACGAAGATAATGAAATTAGAATAGTAAATGCTTCAGATTTTGAAATTAATCTAGAAGATCAATCTACTGTAGAACTTTGGAAAAGATTGAAATATATACAAATAGCTTCTAAAATAATTCCTTATATTAGTCCGGAATATTATACTAAAGAATATGAAAATTTAATTAAAGAAGAAATTACAAAAAATGAATTTTTTAAACAAAAATATCAATTCTCAGGTATATATGGCCCTAATCTAATGTATGAAGTATCTAGATATGCATTAATTGCTAGTGCTCTAGCTGCTACAAATGATTTCGATGTAATACATGCTCATGATTGGTTAACATATCCTGCTGGTATATCAGCTAAAAACACAAGTGGTAAACCACTAGTAGTGCATGTACATGCTACGGAGTTTGATCGAAGTGGTGAAAATATTAACCAAGATGTATATAATATCGAACGTGAAGGTATGATGCAAGCTGATAAAGTTATCACCGTATCTAACTTTACAAGAAATATAGTGATCAATAGATATGGTATTAATCCTGACAAAGTATTTACTATTTATAATGGTGCAGACGCTTTTAATTTTAATACAAGACCTAAAGTGCAGAAACCTTATAAAGAAAAAGTAGTAACTTATATTGGGAGAATAACTTTTCAAAAAGGACCAGAATATTTTGTAGAAACTGCTCGCAAATTATTACAATATGATAATGATGTGAGATTTGTGATGGCTGGCTCTGGAGATATGTTTCCCAGAATAATCAGATTAGCAGCTCGATATCGTATAGGACACAAGATTCATTTTACTGGTTTTCTAAAAGGTCCCGAAGTAGAAGAAGTGCTTTCGTATAGTGATGTTTATGTGATGCCAAGTGTTTCTGAACCTTTTGGTATTTCGCCACTCGAGGCTTTGATGTCTAATATTCCAATAGTAATTTCTAAACAAAGTGGTGTAGCAGAGGTTCTTAAACATGCTATTAAAGTGGACTTTTGGGATATAGATGCTATGGCTAACGCTATTTATGGCATTTTACATTATCCAGCTATTAATAAAATGTTTCAAAAATATAGTAAAGATGAGGTAGATCAGTTAAAATGGGATAATTCAGCTTATGAAGTTAAACAACTGTATGAATCTTTATTACAAGAATATTTAATTTTAAAATGATAAGTGTATGAGATATATTTGTTTTTATTTCCAAGTTCATCAACCCATAAGATTGAGAACTTACAGATTTTTTGACATAGGACTTAATCATCATTATTATGATGATTATCAAAATCAATATATACTACGTAGAGTTGCAGATAAGTGTTATTTGCCAATGAATCAATTACTGTATGAACTTATTCAAACATTTGGGCAACGTTTTAGAGTGGCCTTTTCTATCTCTGGAGTAGCCCTTGAGCAATTTGAAAAATATGCTCCAGAAGTTATTGAGAGTTTCAAACTATTAGCCAATACTGGTGCAGTAGAGTTTTTAGCAGAGACTTATAGCCACTCTTTGGCATCTGTGATTTCTAAAGAAGAATTTTATTCTCAGATTAATTTACAACAAGAAAAATTACAATCTTTATTAGGTGTGAAACCTAGTACAGCTTTTAGAAATACTGAGCTTATTTATAGTGACCAAATAGGTGAATATGTAGCAGATTTAGGATATAAAGTAATGCTGGCTGAGGGAGCTAAACATATATTAGGTTGGAAAAGTCCACATTTTCTTTATTATAACGTCAGAAATCCAGAACTTAAACTTTTACTAAAAGACTATCAACTTAGCGATGATATTGCTTTCAGATTTTCTAACAGAGGATGGGACCAATGGCCATTGACAGCAGATAAATATGTAGACTGGCTAAATAATATTGATAAAAACCATGAAGTTGTTAATTTATTTATGGATTATGAAACTTTTGGAGAACATCAATGGAAGGAAACAGGTATTTTTGATTTTATGAGGGCATTACCAGGTAGAATATTTTCACATTCAGATTATGAGTTTGCTAATCCTACAGAACTCATAGAAATACTTCAACCTGTTGCTCCACTGCATGTACCATACCCTACTTCATGGGCAGATGAAGAAAGAGATCTCACAGCTTGGTTAGGAAACGATCTACAAGAGGATGCTTTTAACACATTATATTCGCTAAGAGATAAAGTCTTACAAACAAATAATCCTGATATTTTCAAAGATTGGTTATATCTACAAACAAGTGACCATTTTTATTATATGTGTACTAAATGGTTCTCTGATGGCGATGTACATAAATATTTTAATCCTTATGGCTCACCATATGATGCATATATTAATTATATGAATATTTTAAGTGATTTCATAACAAGAATTGATAATATTTTATCACAACAAGCTGATAAAGAACTAAATGTTACTAAAAAACAAAAAGATGATGATATTAATAAAACTACAAATAAAAGCCTGAAAAAACTGATGTTAAAAAATCTGTTAAGAAAAATAAAGAAAAGGATAATATCAAACTCACAAAAAAACAACTAGAAACAATAATTAGTCATCCCTTAAAAAGTCAATTTGAATATTTTATTTTAAAAAAAATAAAGAAAAAT
>LFTI01000073.1 GCA_001513285.1 Rikenellaceae bacterium DTU049 | reverse complement strand
CCTGCATCTGTTCTGCCTGCACCTACAACTTCAACTTTAGAACGAAGAATCGTAGAAAGCGACTCTTGCAAGATTTGCTGTACGCTTATTCCATTGGGCTGAATTTGCCATCCAACATAGTTCTTTCCGTTATATGAAAGTGTAATAAAGAATCGAGACTTAACCATTTATATCTCTTAACCGAAGTTTTGTTAGTACCTGTTTTGTATTACGAGGAAAATCACCATCCATCATCCAGGAATAGTAGCTTGGCTCTTTATTTAACACTTCTGTGACCGATTTACCTCTATGCTTGCCAAAATTGAATACTTCAACTCCTTTATCATTGAATATTATTCGACCTGCAAGATCAACATTATTATTAAAACTAGAATATTCTTTTGAAAGGAAATTAATGTCATTTTCTAAATCATTATACCTATCGAGTTGTGATTTGAGCACTTCATAAGTAGCTATTACATCTGCTTCGGCCGAATGAGCATTCTCGAGTTTCTTGTTACAGTAAAATGCGTATGCTGCCTCTAAAGTGCGTTGTTCTTTTCTATGAAAGATAATCTGCACATCAACAAACTTTTTCTTGTCGGTATCAAAATCAACACCTGCTCTTAAGAATTCTTCTGTGAGCATGGGTACATCAAACCGGCTTGAATTAAATCCGGCCATATCACATCCTTCTAATAGATCTGCAAATGATTTTGCCACCTGTTTAAATGTTGGGCAATCTTTTACATCCTCATCGGTAATACCATGAATGGCAGTAGATTCGGGTGGAATGGGCATCTCAGGATTTATCCTTCTGGTTTTGGTTTCTTCCTTTCCATTAGGATGCACTTTTAATACTGAAATCTCAACAATTCTGTCGCGCGTAATATTAATACCGGTAGTCTCCAGATCAAAGAAGACCAACGGGTTTTTAAGATTTAAATCCATTTAATTCTTGTTTAATCATTCAACATCATAGGCATAAGAAGAGTGAGCATGTCTTCATTCTCTTCTTGCTCTACCGGCAGAATAAGCCCTGCCCTGGAAGGATCGGACAATTCAATTCTTACATCAGATGATGGTATATTATCTAAAATTTCAATTAAGAAAACTGCTTTAAATCCTATTTTCATTACGTTACCTTCATATGTGCAGCTTATTGTTTCTTCGGCGGCTGTAAGGAAATCGATATCTTGAGCAGTAATAACTATTTTATCTTCCGAGAGTTGTAATTTCAC
>LFTI01000048.1 GCA_001513285.1 Rikenellaceae bacterium DTU049 | reverse complement strand
CCCTGTATGAGGTAGGTCTCCTACCTTTTACTCACCCGTCCGCCGGTCGCCATCAATATACTCGCGTATATCATGCTGCCCCTCAACTTGCATGTATTAAGCCTGCCGCTAGCGTTCATCCTGAGCCAGGATCAAACTCTCCATACTTATTCTATTGTACTTATTTCTTGATCCTCCTCTTCTCTCGCTTTTGTTAAACTCTTCTTCCCCTTACTCCCCTCATCTCCTCAATTTACTTCCTTAATATTATTTCTTCGTCTTTATTCTCTTTTCTCCTCACCACACTCTTTACATCCCAATCCATCCTACCTCTCTGCACTTTTATCTCTCATCTCTCTGCCTTTTTCCCCCTTTTTGGGAATGCAAAATTATATACTTTTTTTTATCCTACCAAATTTTTTTTCACTTCCTTTAAAAAAAATTTCCCCCAATCCTGTTTTTTTTTGCTCTACTTACTCTTTTACCTACCTCTTTTTTATTATCCTCCCCTCTCTTGCACATGGCTGCCATTATAGCCTCCATCATCTCCATCCTACCTTTTCCCCTTTTTTGAGAATGCAAAAGTATTAACTTTTTTTTATCCTACCAAATTTTTTTTAATATTTTTTTATAATAATTTATTATTTACCTCTTAAACAAATTAAAATTTTTCATTATTACTGACTTTGCGGTAAATGAAATTTAAGAAATAATAAATTGTTATTCTGAATCCAACCTGTTTTTTGATTTGGAGTAAGTATTTTTTGCCAATTACCAATAGACTCAATACATTTAACCTCAGTGCCTTCATTGATAATGGCTATTGCTATAGATAAAGAATCTGGGCTACTATACAAATTAGTAGATTGAGTAGCAACAATGGCATTTTTAGAATTATTAATTTTAATATTTTGATAAATAAAACTGCTAAAAAAATAAATGAAAAAAATAGCAGAAAAAACAATTAGCCAGAATAAATGAGCACGATTAGAATTTTTTTTAAAAGCAAATAAAAAAATGAATAAACTCAAAAGAACAAAGAAAGACCAGGTAATCCAAAATAAAATATTATAAGGAATAGCTGTCAGAATATTATTTGCAAAAGCAGTAAACCCCATGGGTTGTGGCAAAAGCTTAGCATATCCTTTATTTACTAACAAATTGAGATTATCTTTAGCATTTTTGTTATATTTAGATAATAAAATAGCTTTTTTATAAAACCAAATAGCAGTAGATATATCACCCATTCTATAGGAGGCATTACCCATATTATAGTATAAATCATCCGTAATATATCCTTTATTAATTAGAGATTCCCATAATTGATAAGCAGTTTTAAAATCTTGAGCTTTATAAGCACTATCAGCTTTTAATAATAAAGCTTTAGTTTCTTTATTAGCAAAAGAACTTATCACACCACAAATAAAAATCAATAATATAGTAAGAATTATTTTTTTCATAATATTAAATCTTTTTTCTAATAAATTCAAAAGCACGTTTATAAAAATAACTTAGGTCTACACTAGAATTCGTAGGGGCATATGCATACATTTGGCATTCTTTAATGAAAGCAAGTAATTCATCTATGACGCTTTCGTCTACATTATGTTCTTTCATAATTTCTTTAGCAGAATCAATATTTAATTTTGATAAAGGAATTACATATTTATCAGAAATAAATTGCCAAAGAGCAGAAAGCAATTGCTCAAAAAACTGTTTAGAGTTATTTTCTTTCATAAATTTATAAGCATACTTAAGTCGTTTACCAGCCTCTCTATCTGCTTTTTTTTGTTTTTGCAAAGTAAAGTCTGCAAGGATTTTCAAGCGTTTTCTATAAAAAATAGAAACCAAAATAATTAATAGTAGAGGAATAATAAACAATAAAATTGCGAATAATTTGTTAAAAATCAATTTATCAAAAATGCTAAGAGATAGAATTGGAGTAATATACTGAATATCATCTTTAAGATTAGTAATAGCAACTTGAGAATTTTTATTAGCATTACCAGGATCGAAAACCTGGATATTAAATTCTGGAGTTTTAACAGTAATGTATTTACCATCAGATATAGAAAAAAATGAAAATTCTAATGGTGGAATAGTATAGCTACCTGCATTGAGTGGATTTATAATATATTTAAAAGTACGAGTACCAGAGATACCACTATTGGATTTAGTAAAAGCATCTTTAATTTCTGGATCAAAAACTTGAAAATTATCAGGTAATTGAAATTGTGGAGGATTAATCAAAGGTAGATTACCTTTACCAGAAATCAATAAATTGTAAACAATATTTTCGCCGAGGAAACACCTATCATTTTCTAAAGAAGCACTGACAGTAAAATTGCCAACAGCATTAGAAAAGCTAGCAGGAGCACCATCAGGTAAAGGATTAACATGAATTTGAATAGGATTACTTTTGAGAGTAATTTTTTCTGGTTGAGTAATTAGAGAAGGACTGAACATGCTAAAGGGGTCAAAATTAAAAGGATCATTAAAAAAATCATCAAAAACGTCAAAAGGATCTCTACGGGCAACTGGCCTAACAATAATAGCTTCTACTTCTAATGGATCTACTTTTAAGTTACCTGTTTCTTGTGGATAAAGAGCGATGCTACGGATATGAGCTACAACATAACGTTTGCCATTGATAATTTTTTCAGTAGTTTTGGCATTTGTATTATTATCAATAAGATTTTCGCTCCAGAAACCTTTAAAAGATGGAGTTTTATTAATACCATATTGACGAACATCAACGCGAGTGTAAATGTAATAATTAAGGATTACCGGTTCACCCAAATAAACATTAGATTTATTAACTTCTGCTTTAAGGAAAATTTCACCATCCTCTAATTGAGGAATATTTTCTGATTTATTTGATTGAGTATTAGATTTTGATGCTTGAGATTTATTGCTAGATGGAGAACCAGCTTGAGTAACTTTAATTGATAAACTATTGCTTTCTAACCATTTATTATCTACTAAAACTTTAGCTGGAGGTATAGTAAAAGTGCCTACTTTAGTAGGGAGAAGAGTAAAAATCCATTTTTGAGAATTGCTCCCATCATTAATAACCTTATTGTTGATAATCACAGTCATTCCTCCACCTGTATAGCTTTGTTGACCAATTACCCTGAAAGGTTCAAAATCTGGTCTGACAAATCTAGTAGAATTAGCTCCTTTAAGTTCATAAACAACATCAAAAGATTGATTAATAGGTACTGAAGAAAAATCTGTACTTGCAGTAAAAGTTTGAGCAAATGAGCTAGTGAAAATTAATAAAAAATAAAATAAAAAACATATTCTTTTCATCATTACCAATCTTTTTCTATTGAGATTTTTGATTTATTATAATTTAAAGTATCACGAAGCTGTTGTTGAGTTTGTAATTCTTTTTGTTGCATAGCTTTTAGCAGTCTTTCTATTTCTTCTTTACTCATTGTTTTTTGATTTTGCTTATTATCTTGATTTTGCTGCTTATTTTCATTATTATTCTGTTGTTGATTCTGCTGGTTTTGATTATCTTGTTGGTCTTGATTGTTTTGATTATCATTATCAGATTTATTTTGATCGTTTTTATTTTGATTGTTTTTATCCTTATTATTATTTTTTTTCGATTGTTGCATCATTTTCCAAGCATAATTAAGATTGTATTGAGCATCGCTATCTAAAGGATTTAAAGTCAATGCTTTAATATAGTAATCAATAGCTTTATCATATTTTTTTTGTTCTAAATACAAATTAGCAATATTATAATAAATTTTACTTTTAGCAAAATTATTATTTTTATCTAATAAATTCATAGCATTAATATACTCATTCTCTGCTAGATCATATTTTTTTTGATTATATAATGAATTAGCTAAATTAAAATAACCTTGAGATTTGTGATCTGATGGTAGTAAAAGACCTTTGCGATATAACTCCTCAGCTTGTTGAAAATTTCCTTTTCTATAAGCAGTGTTGCCTTGAAATAAAAAAATATCTCCATTAATATTTTTCTCATTTTGAGAAAAAGAAAAATCAAAACAAAGAAAAATTAGAATAAAAAAGACGAATAATCTCATGCGTCTAAATTTTTATGAATAAACTTTTGGAAATTATATTGCCATTTATCTTTATGCTCAGATAATAAAAAATCGATTAAAAGAATTAAAAAAGCTGGAATCAAAAACCATAAATATACAGATTGATATTGGCCTATATAAGCTTCTACACCTTTAGAATCTTGAAATTTTTTAATTTCATCAAATAGAATTTCATGAGCTTTGTTAAGGTTTTGATAATCGATTAGTTTACCACCAGTAGCACTAGCTATAGAACTAAGAAGCATAATATTAGGAGTAGAAGTAACTATGTTATTATTACTATCTCTTTTATAATTAATGATATTCCCATTTTGTTTAATAGGAATAGGTGCTCCCGTTGGAGTACCTAAAGCAACAACATAAACAGGAATATTATTGTCAGAATATCTTTTGAGAATTTCATTAGGATCATCTTCGAAATTTTCGCCATCGCTAAATAAAATAACCATAGGTTTTTTAACTTTAGAACGCTCAATAGCATAAAAAGTCGTAGAAAGAGCAGCATTAATGTTAGTGCCTTGAGGCTGTGATAATTGTGGATCTGCTTCGGAGATCATCATATTAGCAATAGATAAATCAATTGTCAAAGGTAAATATACAAAGGCATCACCAGCGAAAAGCACTATTCCTACTCTATCTGAACCTAATTTTAAAAGCAAAGTTTTAATTATTTGCTTAGATTTTTCTAATCTATTAGGTTTAATATCTTCAGCAAGCATAGAATTGCTTATATCTAATATAATAAATATATCTGCAGCTTCTTTTTTGGCAGTAGTAATAGTTTTTTTAGGCTCCAAAGGATTCATGAGCGCAATAACAATAAAAATAAAAGCTAAAATAAATAAACTAAATTTAGTAATTACCTTCTTAAAAGAAAAATCATAAGAAATTTGTTTAAAGTTATTTTTTTCAAAATTTTTATCAATCCATTTTTTTCTTTGTCTATAAAATAAAATGAATATAAACAAAAAAAAGAGTATTAGCAGCAATAACCAAGCTCTATTAGGATACATAAACTTAAGCATATCTATTCTTTAAAATGTATTTTATTTTTTTAATAATTATTTGTAAAAATATTAAAAATTTTTAAAAATTGTTAATTACAAACGAAACAAAATATTAATTATTGTGTAAATGAGAGATAAATGAAATATTTAAAGCGGATGATGAGTGAAATAGTGGGGGTAAAAAGGGTAAAGAAAAAATTTTAAATGTTATAAATTAAATATGTTTTAGACATTAAATCGCTGTACCGCTCCCACGCCCGCCTATCCGACGCCGCCAAATTCAACAACCTCCCCGTATCTTCTATAATCTTCTCCGCCAAATACTTTCCCCGCACTACAAACCACATTATGTAGTTTGTTAAGTACTTTGTCGCCACTCCACGAAACTTGAAATAAATCCAGCCAACAAAATCTGTTATCTTCTCATGAACAGTTGATACACTGTATATACCACCTTTCATCTCATTTTTGTTTGTTATTTCTTTGTGTTTGATATGTTCTGCATTAACTGTCTCAAATGCTTTTTTATCACTGCCACATACCACAGAATCTTTTGATATTCGAGATTTTAGAAAATCTGATATGTGTTCAGCCTGTATTCTGTTATCTTCTAATTTTTTGAAAAGTATATTTCCACTTCTATCTGTGGCAGCTATTATTGCTACTTTCTCTGGCTTCTTTTTCTTTAGCTTTTTTAATTCTTTCTTGTCTCGTCTCTTTTTACCTTTTTCAGAATAATTCATTAGCAATTCCTCTAATTCTACTACTCCAAAGAAATTAACATTGTCTTCAAATGATTGTAAAGCACAGAGAATTCTATGTCGCCAAAAGAAACTCGTTGTGAGGCTAATATTCACAATTCTTGCACATTCTCTCAAGCTCATGCCAGCACTCATACATTTGATGTATTCGAGCATTTTGCCCTTTTCATGAACACCAAACATAAATGTGCCAGTGGTAACTCTGAATTGTCTACCGCAGTTTTTACAACGATAATTTTGTACTCCACTTTGCAAACCATTTTTGATTACATGGCTGCTATTACAATCTGGGCAAAGTACACCAGTAGACATCGCTTTGAGCTCTTGATAATCTACTACATCTTTGCCTTCTTCTACCATTTGATTATAGAGATTGTCGTAGAACTCACGTGTACCTTCTTTAGTAAGGGTAAATATTTTAGTTGGTTTTTCAAATATTTTATCCATAACAATAATTTTTTTGCAAATATATGAATTTTTATTATACAAAAACTTGATTTTTAACAACATAAAAATAATTTTTTTTCAATCAGGGATAGAAACTGTTTCCAGCAGCTTCTATCCCTCTTTTGGCAATACTATTTTATACCAATTTTATACCCTATTTCTAATAATTTATATACTCTCTATTAATTCTACAGAATCATTATTTGAAGATGTGGATATTTTGTATCCTTCTAATATCGGTATGCGTATAGTATATTTTTTATTTCCCTTATTCACTAATTTATCGCTTATCAACCAAGGATTTATTTTTTTAAAATTATAATAAGAAACATTCATTTGATGACAAAATAAAGGCAAGTTATTTATAGTAGAGTCTATCACAATTTCTTCATATTTATATTTTGGATAAATCTCATAAGTAGGTATATAAAAACCGAAATTTTTTAATGACTGGTAAATAATTTTAGTTGCTATTGCTCTAGAAATATATCTGGCTGTTTCAGAATTAATCACTAAATCCCAAAAATTATTAGTATATTGTTCTTTTATTTTTATTTTTATATAGTTTTCACCAGCATTATATGCAGCAATTGCTAAAAACCAATCTCCAAACATATTGTATAAGTCTTTTAGATAAGACAAAGCAGCTAAAGTAGATTTTTCGAAATGTAATCTTTCATCTACATCATCTGACACTTCTAATCCATATTTAATAGCAGTACCTTTCATAAATTGCCATATTCCTTTGGCTCCAGCGGGAGATGTGGCCGGTACTAAATTACTTTCTATTACTGCAATGTATTTCAAATCTATGGGTAGTTTATTATTTTTTAACTCTTTTTCTATATATGGTAAATACCTATCTGCTTGCTTAATAGTTTTTATTAGTAATGAATGGAAATAAGTAATGCTATATAGCTCTGTTTCTACCCTTTCTCTTATATATGGATTTGTTAAATCAACTAATTGCCCAGCAAAGTATATTGTATCAGGCAAAGTGAAAGTAACAATTTTATATTTATCTTGTAAATATTTATAATCGTATTCATCTTTATTTAATTTATTTGAGAAAATAAATAATGATGTAAAACAAACAATTAACAATATTATAATAAATCTATATATCTGTAATTTTTTAATTTTTTTCATTATGATATGATTTTTCTATATGGGTAAAAGATGCATATAAAAGAAAAGCAAAGATAATAATTAAATATGTAAAAATTCCTAAATAAAAGAAACTATTTAATTGATTAATGCTATTTATAAAATAATAACTAACCAAAAAATTTAAAATAGAAATAAATATCATTAATAATAAAACTTGGGTATTAGTAAAGCCTAGATATACCATATGATGTGTCGTATGATCTTTACCTCCTAATAATGGTGATCTATGATGCGATATTCTTTTTAAAAAAGTAATAGAAGTGTCCAGAATAGGTAAACAATATATGACTGCAATTAAAATAAAAGGTACTATCCAATGATAAGTAGTATTTGGCAATAGAGAGTCGAGATTCCAAATGTATTTAATACCCCACATAGCTATTATAAACCCCAAAAACTGACTACCGCTATCTCCCATATAAATTTTAGCTTTTGGCCAGTTAAATATCAGAAATCCTACTAAAGTTCCAATGATTATTAATAAAGAAGCCACATTTATTGTATTTATATTATTTAACAGACAAATCGATAAAATAGTCCCTGCTATTCCAATAACACTAATTGCAGCGGTGCCATCCATATTATCTAATAAATTTGTAGCATTCATTATACCCACTATCCATAATACAGTTAATAAATAATTAATCCATAAACTATCAAAAACATTAATACTTATTCCACCGATAATCATTATAATGCTTATAATCACCTGAATGAGGAATTTAATTATGGGGTTTAAATAAAATACATCATCGAATAATCCCAGTAAATATGATAGTGATGCACCAAATATAACGAATATTATTCCTTTTGAATTTATTTGAAAACCTTTATAAATACTATAAAAATTTAAAAAAATAATTGCAAGTAAAAAAATAATAAAAAATGCTGTACCTCCTAATGTAGGAGTATGTTCATTAGTCCATCTTTCTTGGTTAATTTTCAATTTGCCCCTTTTTAATCTTTTTGCAAAGTTTATTAGCAAAAAATTTAAAATTATACTAAATAATAATGAGCAAATAAATAAAATAAGGTAGAGATAATAAATATTAAAAAACATAAAATAATAAAATCAAAATCAAATTTATAAAAAATATTTAATATGAAGTTAATAAATAAAAAAGTTTGAATAGTGGAATGTTGTTTAAGTGGTTTAATAGTTTAATACAGTTTAAATTCTTTAATTGAATTAGGCGTTTAGGTAATAAAGTTTTTATCAAATCATTTCCCCAGCGGAGACTTTTCTTTTGTTACTTTTCTTTGTGTGGTTGACAAAGAAAAGTAAATTAAGTAGAAATTTTTTTAACTTCAATTACATTCAAAAGAAATATTACTTTTACTGATACATTCACAGCAATAATTTATTTATTACTTTAACATCTAATTCGAAAAAATTTTTATTAATTTAAGGTCTACTTTGACTTATTCAAATATTTAGTAGTAATTGTATCAGATTTCAAAAAATCTTCTATATTACCTTGAAAAATTAGATAACCACCCTGGTAGCCACCTTCTGGACCAAGCTCTATCACCCAATCTGCTTGTTTGATTAATTCAACATTATGCTCGATATAGCATATAGTGTGGCCTTTGAGTATTAACTCTTTTAGACTTTTGAATAGCATATCTACATCATAATAATGCAAGCCAGTTGTAGGTTCGTCAAAGATAAATAAGGTTTTATCCATTTTATTGCCAGCACCTATATAACTAGCTAGTTTTAGTCTTTGTGCTTCACCGCCAGACAAAGTATCTGTAGATTGCCCCATTTTCAAATATCCTAATCCTACTTTTCTAAGTAGTTCTAATCCATTTAAAGTTTGAGTAATCAAATTCTCTATTTTTTTATTTTTAGCAAAACTATACTGAGACTTGAAAAAATTATAAGCATCATCTATAGTCATTTCTAGAATATCATAAATATTTTTTTGACCAAATGTTACCTCCAGCACATCATCTTTAAATCTTTTACCATGGCAATCTTCACAAGGAATTTTAACATCTGCCATAAATTGCATTTCTATAATTATGTATCCATCGCCTTTGCAGGTTTCACAACGCCCTCCTTCTGTATTAAAAGAAAAGGTGCTCGGTTTGTAACCTCGTTGAATGGATAAAGGCATTAGACTATACAGCTCTCTAATATAATCGAATATCTTTAAAAAAGTTATTGGATTTGATCTAGTAGAACGAGAGATTTGAGATTGATCTATTAGTACTACACTTTTAATTGATCTAAATTCACTACTTAATTTTGTGGTTTCATTATCTGGATGCTTTAAAAAATTATTAAACTCCTCATATAATTCATCTACAATCAAGGTAGATTTACCTGAGCCACTGACACCGACTACAGCAGTTATTTCATTTATTGGTATTTTTATACTAATGTCTTTTAGATTATTTTTATTAGCACCTATGAATTCTATAAAACCATTGTTGTGTCTCAAAAAAGAAAATTTATTTTTTGGAGTTATTTCTTGCAAAGGATTATTCAAATATTTAGCAGTGAAACTATTAGGATTATTATACAATTGCTCTAGTGGACCAGAGAAAACTATTTCGCCACCTTCGCTACCAGCTTTAGGACCTAAATCCACTATCCAATCACAAGCTCTTATTATATCTCCATCATGCTCTACCACTACGATAGTATTACCTTCATCTCTAAGTTTTTTTAATATTTCAATTAATTTATGTGTATCACGTGGATGTAGTCCTACAGTAGGCTCATCGAGTACATATAAAGTATCTGTCATTGTAGAGCCTAGTGCTCTACTCAAATATACTCTTTGTATTTCTCCACCAGATAGTGTATTCATACCTCTATTAAGCGTTACATATGGCAATCCCACTTCTATCAGATAGTCTATTCGAGTATTTAATTCTTTCAAGATATATTTCACTTGCTCTAGCTCTAGATCAGTAAACTGCCATGATCCTATGATGTTTTGCATTTGATCTATTTGCATCATTAATAAATCTGGTAAAGAATATCCGTAAACTTTTACATATTGAGTTTCTTTTCTTAATCTAGTGCCTTTGCAATTTCTACAAATTGTTTTGTCTCTATATCTAGAAAGCATCACACGGTATTGTATTTTGTATGTATTCTCCTCTAGCATTTTAAAAAATCTGTTGATACCTTCTAAATCTTCTCGTCCATTCCACAAAATATCTTTTTCATCTTCTGTGAGATCTTTATATGGTTTATGAATAGGGAAATTATATTTTTTAGAATATGCGATAAAATATTTCTGCCATTCACTCATCTTTTCGCCACGCCATGGAGCCACTGCCCCTTCATAAATTGATAAATTAGGATCTGGTATTACTAAATGCTCTGCTATATCTACTACAGTGCCATAGCCTTCACATACAGGGCAGGCACCATATGGTGATGTATAACTGAAAAAATTAACATCTGGAATAGTGAAACGCATGCCATCTAGTTCAAATTTATTAGAAAACTCTACCCATTTTCTCTCTTCACCGCTCAAAATGACGATATATATTTTGCCATCACCTTCAAAAAATGCTGATTGTATACTATCTTTTAGTCTGAATGTGAAATCTTCATCATCAGTTTTTGTGAGTCTATCAACTAATAAAAATAAATTATCAGGATCTATTTTAGACAATTTCTTATTATCATCTAGCAGATCTCTGATGAGATAAATATTGTTATCTGATAATACTCTACTATATCCATTTATATGCCATAGCTCCAGCTGGTCATTAACGTCTCTACCACTCATATCTATATATGGAGCTACTATAAAAAATCTACTTTTATCAGGAAAAGACATTACATACGATACCACATCTTCTACTTTGTAGTGTTTCACTTCTCTGCCAGAAATAGGACTAAATGTTTTGCCAATTCTAGTGTACAAAATTTTGAGATAATCATATATTTCTGTAATAGTACCAACGGTGGAGCGTGGATTTACATTAGCAGAGAATTGCCTGATAGCTATTGCTGGTGAGAGACCAGTGATCTTATCTACATCTGGTTTCATAATTTTTCCTAAAAATTGTCTAGCATATGCACTGAGGCTCTCTACATATTTTCTCTGTCCCTCTGCATATATCGTATCGAAAGCTAATGAAGTTTTACCAGAGCCTGATAAGCCAGTTACAACTGTGATCTTACGCTTAGGGATGCTTAAAGTTATATTTTTGAGATTATTAGATCTGGCACCCTCTACCAATATTTCTTTATAGTTAAAATCTTTCATCATTTTGCAAAAATAGTTTATAATATAAAATTAAGAAAAAAATTGTTATGAAAAAACTTCTTGAAATAATATTAATAAAACAATTATAACAATTTTTTAAAATCACTTGCTGTGAAGCCATCTTGATCTTTGCTTTTGACCTCCTGAATAGCATAATAAATCAGAGCTCCCGTATTAGCATCAATGATAAATTTGAAACAATTAAGGCCAATTTTGCCATTAGTTTTTATAGCAAAAGCTACAGCTGCTTTACTATCACCATTTAATAGCGTATTATATATGTCTTCTTTGTTAGCTATTTTTACTTCCCCAGAATAAATTTTAGCAATTTTTTCTCTACTATTTACATCCATTGCTAAATTATCTGAACATATATAAAGTGTTTTATTTGCAAGTAAGTTTTTATTTGCCTTAACTAATTTATTAAAATTTACTACCTGAGACTGATTAGCCTGATATTTAATGTTATATTGAAAAAATCTAAGAATGCCTGGAATAAAATATAGATATTGTTCCTCTATTTCTTCGCTTTCGGCATCTACTGACAGGTAAGCTAATGGTGCTGAACCTAAATCTGGCATGAGATTTAGATTACCAGATTTGGTGCCTAATGTGATGTTTAGAATATCTAGTGATATGGTTTCTTTATTTTGAGTGAAAGCAGCTTCTGATATAAAGATAAATGAGTTTGATGGATTAGTTTTTAGATTTTCAAATTCTTTAGTATTGATAATTTTATATTTGGTTAATGTCCATACTTTACTCATAGATTCCTCTATCACATTATTGAAATCACTAAAAGGATTATCTGTTTTCACGACATACGTAGTAGTAGCAAGGAATTTTTTAAACTGTTCTGGAGTAGCCAATTTAACTTCTTGTGAGCTTAAACTCAGATAAATATAAATATTTATTAACAAAAATAAAAATAATTTTTTCATAGTTTTTTAGATTATTCTCACAAAATTACTAAAAAATAGAATTTCAATCAAATGAAATAAATTTATAATAAAAAAATCATTCACCTTTAACACAATCAATTGACTATCAATTTTAAAAACTAAAAAAATTAGGTATTATAACGTTTTATACTATGTAAAGATTAAAAGAGAGTAATTTTATAAAAATGAATTTTATTTATTATTGGCCTATTTACCCACAATAAACGTTATAGAACCAATTAAATCTTTTCTCTCTATTAAAGTTAATAATAGCAAATTAGTATTGTTTATTTAAACCTTAATTTATTTGTAATTTTGCAAAAAATTTTTAATATGAGTTTATTTAATATTTTTAAAAAAAATACAAAAGATTCTTTAGATAAGGGATTAGAACCTACCAAAAGCAATTTATTCAGTAAAATACATCGCCTTATTGTGGGTAAAACCTCTGTAGATGATGAATTATTAGATGAGTTAGAAGAGATATTAATAGAAGCAGATGTGGGCATTAAAACTACTATTAAAATTATTGATTTAATAGAAGCAAAAGCTAAGCAAACCAGGTATACATCTGATACGGAGTTGGATGGAATTGTTAAATCTAGTATTAGAGAGATTTTAGAACAAAGCTTAGCAAATATGCCCAAAATCGAAGACAGTGATGCCAAACCTTATGTGATTTTGGTAGTTGGTGTCAATGGCGTTGGCAAAACGACAACAATAGGTAAATTAGCTTATCAATTTAAAAATGCTAATCGTAAAGTTGTTTTAGGCGCTGCAGATACTTTCAGAGCTGCTGCTGTAGAGCAATTAAAATTATGGGCAGAAAAAGTAGGTGTAGATATTGTAGAACGTGGTATGAATGTAGATCCAGGAGCTGTAGCTTACGAGACTGTAAATATAGCAAAATCAAAAGATTATGATGTGGCTATCATAGATACTGCTGGCAGATTGCATAATAAAACAAATCTAATGAACGAGCTTGGTAAAATAAATAGGGTAATTAAAAAAATTATTCCTGAAGCTCCTCATGAAGTTTTATTGGTTTTAGATGCTTCTACTGGACAGAATGCTATTGAGCAAGCTAAACAATTCCTATCAATAACAAATGTAAATGCTATTGCTCTAACAAAATTAGACGGTACTGCTAAAGGCGGCATTGTAGTAGCCATAGCTGATGAATTAAAAATACCTATCAAATATATTGGAGTGGGTGAAAAACTCGACGATTTACAACTTTTTGACGCAAAAATATTTGTAGATAGCTTATTATCATGACAAAGAAATCTTTATCAATAATTACTCTTGGCTGTCCTAAAAATCAAGTAGATAGTGAAAAATTAGCATCTGCTCTTTCATATTCTTTTATTGTCGAGCATGAAAAAGAAGTGGCAGATTATATAATCATTAATACTTGCTCTTTTATTTTACCCGCTAAAGAAGAAACTATCAATACAATTCTCGATTATATAGAATTGAAAAAGCAAGGATTGATAGAAAAAATTATTGTTACGGGTTGTATGGCTCAATTATATAAAAAAGATTTATTGGACAATCTTCCTGATATTGATATGATATTTGGGCTTAGTGAATATGACAAATTAGTAAAAACTTTAACAAAAAATCAAAATGTTAATATTACTAATGATCGTATTTTGTCTACACCAAATCATTATGCTTATTTAAAAATTGCTGACGGGTGTGACCACTCATGCTCTTTTTGTACTATTCCGATGATCAGAGGAGCTTATAAATCTATTCCTATGGAAGATTTAATAAATGAAGCTAAAAATCTCGCACATAAAGGTGTGAAAGAACTTATTTTAATAGCTCAGGATACTACATATTATGGCATAGATATTTATCATAAACAAAAATTACCAGAACTATTAGACACTTTAGCTTCATTAAATCTATTCTCATGGATTAGACTTTTATATACTTATCCGATTAATTTTCCTATGGAACTAATAGATGTTTATAATGCTCATAAATCTATAGTGCCATATATACATTTACCTCTGCAGCATTGCGATGATAAAATTCTAGAAAATATGCGTCGTCCTTTTGGACAAGAAGCTATTACCAATCTAATAAAAATTTTGAGAACTTCTATTGCTGATTTAGCTATACGTACAGATTTCATTGCTGGTTATCCATTAGAGACTAATAAAGAGTTCAATAAATTAAAGAATTTTATTAAAGAGATGAATTTCGAACGAATGGGTATATTCGAATATTCTATTGAAGAAAATACGCCAGCAGCTTTATTACCTCAACATGGTGATAAATTAAAAATTAAAAGAACTCAAGAGTTAATGGATCTCCACGCAGAATTATCTCTATCTAGGAATAGATCTCTAATAGGTAAAAACTTAAAAGTAATGATAGATGATAAACTCGATGATAACTTATATGAAGCTCGTAGCCAATGGGATGTTCCAGAGATAGATCAAGTAGTGTTTGTTAATTCAAATATTCAACTGCAAAGTGGACAAATCGTGGATGTGTATATAAATGATGCTGGTAATTTTGACCTAAGTGGTGAAGTGGTGAATGGGTGACGAGGAGAATGGGAGATGGTGAGACGATGTGAATATGGGGAGAAAAGGTGAGAGGGAGAAGGGGTGAAGAGGTGACGATGAGAATAAGTTTATAAGTTTAAAAGTGATGAGTAATAGGGTGATTTGAATACTGGGAGATGGGGAGACTATGGGGAGAAAAGATGATAGAAGGATAGTGAGACTATGAGTAAGAGTTTAATAAAACTATAAAATTTGCTTAACTATTTTATCCATAATTAAAAAATTTCCTATATTTATAAAAAATAAACGATATGTATTTAGCCAATGATAATACAATATGTGCTATAGCTACTCCTCAAGGTATAGGTGCAGTTTCTATGGTGAGAGTAAGCGGAGCTCAGACTTTAGATATTCTAAAAAAACTAACTCACAGAGAGCAATTCAATATTAGGCAAGCTCATCTTTGCGAAATTTTTGATGATAATGACAAACAGCTAGATGATGCTGTCATACTTTTTTATAAAGCTCCTCATTCATACACTGGTGAGGATGTAGCTGAAATATTTATCCATGGTTCTCTGTATATACAAAAAACTTTATTAGAAACATTAATTAATTGGAATGTAAAATTAGCTGAACCTGGTGAGTTTACTTATAGGGCATTCATTAATGGTAAAATGGATTTGCTACAGGCTGAGGCAGTAAATGATTTAGTTTTTTCTACAAATAGTAATTATCATGATATTGCACTGAATCAATTAAGAGGAGGTTTTTCTAAAAAATTAAATATTTATAGAACTGAGCTTATTAATTTAACAGCATTATTAGAATTGGAAATTGATTTTGCTGAAGAAGATGTAGAGTTCGCCTCGAGAGATAAACTAAAAAGTACTATAATAGAGCTAATAGCTGAAGCTGATAGACTCATCGATTCATATAAAAATGGTAATGTAGTCAAACGTGGTATTCCGATAGCTATTATTGGTAATCCCAATGTGGGTAAATCAACTCTACTAAATGCTATATTAAATGATGAAAAAGCAATCGTCAGTGAAATACCAGGCACTACTCGTGATGCTATAGAAGATCAAATTACTTACCAAGGTTTTTCTTTTAGATTTATTGATACTGCTGGGCTGCAAACTACTGATGATATAATAGAAAATATCGGTATAGAACGCTCCTATGATAAAATGAGAGAATCATTTATCATATTGTACCTGATTGATATCACTGAATTTGATTATTACAAATTTTTAGAAGATCTACAAGAAATGAAAAATCAAATTAAAGACTTTGATAATAAAAAAATAATCTTGGTTTTTAATAAAATTGATCTTATAGAAAAAATACCATCTCATTTGTTTGATTTAAAAGATTATGATAAAGTTTTCATCTCTGCTAAAAGAAAAGAAAATTTAGAAATTTTATTAGATGAGATTGTAAACTCCATAAAAAATATGGTAAATTTAAATGAAGATACATTAATAAATATAAGGCATTATGAGGCTTTCAAAGAAATTAAACTTAGCTTAACCAAAGCTCTAGAAGACATAAATAAAAACATGCCTAATGATATAGTCTCTTTTGACCTACGCCAAAGTATTGATAGTATAGGTAGGATAACAGGTGAAATCGTAAATAATGACATTCTAGATCATATATTCGCCAATTTCTGTATAGGTAAATGACATTTTTAATAATTTAATTAGGTGTTTAATTAATAACTAAATTATTACTGATCATTCTAGGTAATAGCAATATTTCTTATAAGTATAATTGATTTTAAATAAATTTCTATTTAATTTACTTTTCTTTGTCAACCACACAAAGAAAAGTAACAAAAGAAAAGTCTCCGCTGGGGAAATGATTTGATAAAACTACGCAANNACTACGCAATCACCTCTTGGGGTTTACAAACTCGCAAGCTTTAGCTTGCTCAAACAGTGTAACCCCTGCTTCCCAACGCTGCTTGCTTGTTTTATTACAAATCATTTCCCAATGCGGTATTACTAGAGCTTACTAATAATTGTAAAGTTATTCTTTTATAATACGAAATGTTGATAAAAACTTTATTATCTAAACGTCTATTTCAATTAAATAAAATATTCAAAGTGTTGTTAAAAGGGACGACTATGTAAGCAATAAGTTCATATGATTAAAAAAACTAGATTTTCTTCATAACCATCAGGCTAATTAGCTATTAAAAGTTTATTAATTCTGGAGAAGATACGTTAAAACAATATTTTAAATTATTGATATTATACAAATTATTTTATTTAGGTTTCAATTTTCAAAAACTTCTTTTTAATCGTTGAGACGGTTTAGTTATTCGTTAGCATTACCATAGCACACGGTTTAAACCGTGTGCTATGGTAATGCAATAATATTTTGTCAATAATTTTAACCATTTTAAATTATTTTTATTTCTTCTTCGGTCAGATCATAAAGTTTATAAATCAGATTGTCTATTTTTTTAACGGATCTTCTTGAAAAATATTAAAATAAATATGTAAATGTCAAAGGGTATTTGGCTTAAATTTCATGAATTTAATAAGTTCATATAATCAAAAAACTGGATTCCCTCAATAACGATCAGACTATTGAGCTATTAAAAGTTTATTAATTCTAGGGAAGATACATTAAAAGTCTAATATTTTATTTTAGTATATTTTTTCTTGTATTTTTGCTAAATAAAATGATGAAAATATAATAAATATGAAGATTGCAATATTCATCATATCTACTTTGATTCTAATAGTAATAATATATTTTTTTACTAAAAAAAATGGAGAAGGCATTAAACCTATCTGGTGGTCAATAGCATTTGGTTTAAAAGTACTAGCTGGGATATTATTAGTATATATTTATTTAGATTATTATTCTGATAGAGGAAGTGCAGATATGTTTAAATATTATGACGATGGTAGAGCTATTTGGGAATCTACAAGAGGTAATAATAAAGATTTTGTAAAAATAATTTCAGGTATTTATAATCAAGATGAGTATGCATTATTAAAAGATAAATATTTATTAAATACTAATCATTGGGATAGAGCAGATTTTGTACCTTTTCGTTATGAAAACAGACTTATAATTAGGATAAATGCTGCCTTGATGCCATTAACTGGAGGTAATTTCGGCTTACATTTATTATTTTTTATATTCATTGCATTTATAGGACAATATTTTTTATTTAAATCAATTGCAACATTTATACCAAAAAAGATAAGCTTTTTAATCATTTTTTTATTCCCATCATTATTGCTATGGACATCTGGAATATTAAAAGAAGCAATAATAATTTTTATTATTGGATTATGGTTTTATGGATTAAAAATGTTAATAGATAAAAAATATGTATTATCAGTAATATTATTATTAATATCTACCTTGATAGCTTCGACAGTTAAAGTTTATATAATTATTGGATTATATTTATCAATATTACCTTTGATAATTTATAAAATCATTAAGAAATATAAGGTATGGCAAGTTTATCTCTGCGTTTTTCTCATTTATATTTTATCAATTCCGTTATTAAAATATTTATTTGGATTAGATTTATTGACATTAATTGTAAATAAACTCGAGCTCACAACAAATTTAGCAATAAATGAAAATGCCGGCAGCATGATAAATCCTTTAAAATTAGACCCCACATTATTTTCATTTATAATTAATGCGCCATTAGCAATAATTAATACATTTTTTAGACCTTTTATAAATGACATAAATAGCTTGATAATAATACCATCATTTATTGAAAATTTAATTTTGATACTATTAACTATTATAGCCATTATTTTCAGAAAAAAAGAAATTACCCAAAAAGAACAAAATATTTTATTATTTTTTTTATCGTTTGTCATAATAGAAACTTTATTGATAGGATATACAACTCCGATATTAGGAGCTACGGTCAGATACAGGATTTTCCCAATGTTGTTTTTCTTATTAAGTTTAATAATAGTAAATGATTTTGAAAAAATTAAATATAAATTAAAAATAAAAAAATATGAATAGAATAGTGGTAATCACAGGAGCTAGTAGTGGAATAGGAGAGGCTACAGCAAAAAAATTTGCAAAAAATGGAGATAATTTAATTTTATTAGCTAGAAGAATAGACAAACTAGAACTGATAAAACGAGAAATTTTAGAAAAAAATCATGTAAATATTTTAGTAGAGAAGTTAGACGTTAGAAACAGAAATGAAGTTTTTAATTTTTTCAATAATTTAAAAGAAGAATGGCAGAATATTGACATTTTGGTAAATAATGCTGGGTTAGCTCTAGGTCTCTCTCCAATATACGAAGGCGACATAGATGATTGGGAGATAATGGTGCAAACTAATATTATGGGATTGTTATACGTGAGTAGAGCTGTATTACCTGGAATGGTGCAAAGAAAAAGAGGACATGTAATAAATCTAGGTTCTATAGCAGGCAGAGAAGTATATGCAAATGGGAATGTATATTGTGCCACTAAACATGCTGTACATGCTTTATCAGAAGCCATGAGAATAGATTTATTACCACACAACATAAAAGTTTCTAATGTAGCTCCTGGAGCAGTAAACACCGAATTTTCTACTGTAAGGTTTAAAGGAGATAAACATCGTGCAGAACAAGTATATGTAGGCTACAATCCATTATATGCAGAAGATGTAGCTGATGCTATATTGTATGTAAGCAATTTACCAGATTATGTAAATGTAAATGATATACTGGTAATGTCTACTCAACAAGCTAATGCAACAATGTTTAATAAGAAGTAATATTGATAAGAGGGAACTAAAATTTCAAAAAATATTAAGGAATAAGGATGGAAGTGATAATAATAATTCATTGTTTAAAATAAGTAATGATATTATTAAATTAATTTTTCCTTATATAATTTAATAATATTATGAAAAATTAAGAATTTATTGAATTTATAGTATTTAATATTATTTTTCTCTTAAATGCTTATTATTATTAATTAAATTAAATGTAAAATATAAATATTTATATCATAAATAAATTTAAACATTAATAAAATAAATTATTTTATAAATCCTTTAGCTTGTTTTACATAAAAAAATTAAAATGTAATTTTGTAAAATAAAAAACTATTATATGGAAATCAACAGTGAAAGAGTCGTAACACCTTACCCGGTGTCAATCATAATGGATAATTTTTCTGATATTAATAATCTGTCTAGATTGATCCAAAATAATCAAAGTCAATTATCAGATATAAATGCAGCAGATCACATACAAGAGATTATAATTATAGAAAATCGGATAAAAATTACTACTGATCAAGGTTTGATATTTATAGATCTTATAAAAACTGAACCTGATAAAATAACTTATAAATTAAATGTAAATAATTTAAAGAATTTCAATGAAATGTTTATAATCTTTAATGCTGATACACAATCAAATACCTTATGGTTAACAATAAATGTAGATATCCCTTATGTTATGGGATTAATGCTAAAACCAAAAATTAAAAACTTTATGGACGAGATTAATAAAAGATTGTCTGAAAATGTAACGTTTTAGAAAATTCTTATGAAAATTATTCAATATTAGTTTTTTATGCACAAAATTGCCCGAAATAGATGGATTAAAACTATATTAATAGTAGTAGCATTCATAATCGTCATTGGTAGTCTATGGTATATGAATTCTATTATGAAACAGATAGCTCAGTCTGAAAAAAAGAATTTGGAATTATGGGCAAAAACAATTCAGCAAAGAGCTAGTCTACTCAAAGAAACTCAAGATTTTTTAACTATGTTAGAAAATGAAGAACGTCAAAAAATGAATATTTGGGCAGAAGCTACAAAGAGGATAATTAATTCTACTAATGCAGATGATCTATCCTTCTATGCTACTATCATCAGCTCTAATAACTCCATACCTATTCTCATGGTTGATGAAAACAATAAAATATTATCTAGGAAAAATGTAGAACCACCATATGATACGATAACATATATTTCTCAAAATAATGCAAGTAATTTTTTTATTTATTCACCCATAGAAATTGATTTAGGTGAGATAAAACATTATCTTTATTATGCAGACTCTAGATTAATAGAGAAATTTCATTTTATAATAAATGATATAGTTGATAAATTTTTGAATGATATAGTAAAAAACAACATAAATATTCCAGTTATAGTAACTGATACTACAAAAACAAAGATATATGCATGTGGCAATATTGATACAGCATTAATTTCGAATTCAGAAAATCTATATGAGTTAATAAATTCAATGGAATTTGAGAATCAACCACTAACAATCCTATTACCCAACGGAGATAAACAATTAATATTCTATAAATCATCACAAGTAATAAGTAAAATGAGATGGTTTATACTCTTACAATTAGCTATTATATTAGCTTTTGTACTTGTAATAATCTATTTTGCTAGAGCATTATATTTATCAGAGAAAGATTCAATATGGATTGGAATGGCTAAAGAAACAGCTCATCAAATGGGCACACCACTGTCATCATTATTTGCATGGGTAGATTTATTAGAAAGTGAATATGGTAATAATGAGAATATAAATGAAATGCAGAAAGATTTAAATCGATTACAACGTGTAAGTGATAGATTTAATATAATAGGTTCTAAACCGAAGTATTCAAAAGTTTCTTTAACTGAATTGCTAATGGAAATTCATGAATATTTTTTACATAGAATTCCTTATAAAAAAATTGATTTAAAATTATACATTGAACCAGAAGAAGATATTATTTTAGAAGTAAATGCAGAATTGCTATCATGGGCAATAGAGAATACGGTAAAAAATGCGTTAGATTCTTTGGATATATCAAAAGATAAACAAGAGGTAGAAATCAGATTATCAGAAAATGAAAAATATGTTTTCATTGATATAACTGATACTGGTAGAGGCATACCAAATAAAATTCAGAAATATATTTTTAAAGCTGGATTTTCGACTAAAGAGCATGGATGGGGATTAGGACTAGCATTGGCTAAACGCATAGTTGAGCAATATCATAGAGGTAAAATATATATTGTATCATCTACAGCTAATGGCACTAAGATAAGGATACAGCTAAGAAAAAATAAGTAATGAAGAAGTGATAGGTTTTTTGATAGTGAATATTTTTTTAATGTTTCAAACAGTATATGATATTTTACTTATTCTAAAATATTCATACCAGGCAAATCTATCCGAGGATGCAAGGTTAAGCATTCTGCCAATATTACTAATGATGTCCTTTGATAGGTATTTACCTATCGCTACATACCACATAATGTAGTTTTGCAGGTATTTGGTTGCTACACCCCTGAACTTCGAATATATCCATCTGGCAAATTCCTCTGACTTAGCCTTCACTATAGCTGTGCTATAGATACCTCGCTTTTTCTTTTTGGCTCCTACAATCTCTTTGTGTTTTACTTTACTCTTTCTTATATGTCTAAATGCGTATTTGGTACCTGTACATAAAACTGCATTTTCTGTAATTCTGCCTTTTAGAAATTTCTCAATGTCTTCTCGCTTAACTCTTTTGCTCTCAGTGTTCC
>LFTI01000052.1 GCA_001513285.1 Rikenellaceae bacterium DTU049 | reverse complement strand
ACTCCCGTAATAGGACTATTATTATCTCCTAAGGCATCTTTTCTTGTAGAATTAAAATACAAAACATTGTCATTATGAGCTAATGTGGGACTAAACTCTCCTCTATTTGAATTGAAGAGTTCGGAGTATGCTATATTACACACATTTATATTTTCTCCATGCCATGACAATGCCAGATTAGCCCCTTTTAATCCGTTTTTTGCGTGTTGATTATCGGGACATAGATTTAAAAATTTATTATAAGCTTCAATTGCTTGATTATATTCGCCTTCTTTGTGAAGCATTTGTGCATACCTCAAATAGATTAAACTATCGGGGTATTCAAATTGTATAGCGTTTTTATATGCTTTTAAAGCAGGTGATGAGCGATTTAGCATTCTGTAAACTTCTCCCATCTCAAACGCTATCACACCACGAATAGCAATGTCTCTGCCTCTACTTTCTGAATATAGTTTTCTGTATGTTTCACTTGATAAATAATAATCGCCTCTGATATACTGATTTCTGGCATCGGTTAATTTAGCCTGTTTACATGATATCATCAGTAACAAGCCTATTATAAAACAGATTATTTGGCAAAACCTCATTGATGCTCAGGTCGAAGCAAGTCGTTTACCGTTTTAACAGGATTAAAAGTTGAAACAGGAACTTCAACAAAAATAGTATTCCAATCGCTCATCGCCCCATTCCATAAACCGGGTAATTCTAAAGCTTTTAGCTCTTTACCATCTTTAGATTTAATAGAAATAAAACCGGTATTGGTATCAACAAATTTTGTAAGATCAAACTTGTTGTTTTTATAACATTTAACACCACATACGATATCTACAGGGTTAAAATGCGACCCATTACTGAACTCACTAATAGAATTTTTATCATTCTTGTCGATCTGCGAGCTCTCTAATATCTGTAA
>LFTI01000074.1 GCA_001513285.1 Rikenellaceae bacterium DTU049 | reverse complement strand
ATATTATTAGCTACGTAATAAGTTTGATGGAAAGCTTTGATATTACGCATAGAAGGATTTTTTATATGTTCAGCATAGCCTATCACTGGTACACGATATGGATGGACTGCAAATAATGACTCAAACATTGCGTCAAAAACTTTTCGAGAATCATTAGTAAGAGTCATATTTTTTTCTTCATAAATAGTTTCTAATTCAGTATGAAAACCGCGAAGAACAGGTTCTAAAAATCTATCAGCTTGTATTTTTGCCCAATTTTCTAGTTGATTACTAGGTATATTTTCTTGATAAGCAGTGAGGTCATATGAAGTAAATGCGTTAGTACCAGTAGCTCCTATGAAGCTCATCATTTTATCATATTCATTAGCTATGAAATATTTAGAAGCTTCATAAGAAATGCTATCTATAGTTTTGTATAAGGCCTTACGCTCTTTTTCGTCTTTCAGAGTTCTATATTTTTCGAATAATTCTTCTATTTGATCTAGTAAAACTTTTTCTTCTTCCCAGTTTGTAGTACCATAATTAGGAGTGCCTTTAAACATCATATGTTCGAAATAATGTGCTAATCCAGTTGTCTCTATTGGATCGCATTTAGAACCAGAAGCTACTACTACGTAGGTTTGTATCCTAGGCTCTGCCTTATAAACTGTCATGAATACTTTTAATCCATTGTCTAATGTATATATTCGAGTATTCATTGGATCATTGGGCACTGTTACATAATTATAATTGCCTACTTGAGCAAATAGCTGCCCTATGCCTATTATTAATAATAAGGTTAATAAAAATTTTTTACTTTGTCTTTTCATATTTTATTTGGTTTTATCGGTTGTAAATTAAATTTGTCATTTAATAATTTCAATGATGGATATCTATCTTGCAATTGTTGAAAAAATTTCTCATCATCATTATTATCAATTTGTTGCTTTGATTTGTCAGTAGATAATGGTCTTTCTTTTTTGATTGGTTTATTAATACTGTCAGGATTATTTAAGACATTTATTTGTATTTCATATCCGTTCTCTGCTAAATTACTTGCAAGATATTGTTTTATTGGAATTATATTATTTTTTAAATTTTCTGCATCTAAAATATTGTTTACGTTTAAAGTAAGAATATTATCAGTAAAGCTTAGATTTAAATTAGCTAAAATATTAGAAAATACAGGTGATGTATTTGCATATTCACGAGCGAGATGTTTTAATAATTCTTTTATGTTTTCTTCGTTGAGTTCTTTTTTATTTTCTATTTTTGTTTTATATTCGTTAAATTTTTCTTTTACACTAAAAGAATTGACAGTTTTAGATGTACTTATGCCATTAGCATATTTTAATGGATTATCAATTTTCTGAGTTTTATTAATATTTATACTTGGAGAATTTTTAATATTATTTTGTGTATTAGTAGAATTTTTATTAGGATCTAAATTTAATGTATTAGTAGAAATAGAAGCTGCTTTATCACTAATAGGTTTTTTATTGTTATCAATGATTTTTAGCAGAGAAACCTCTAGTAGTAATCTTTTATTTTGTGTATTCATATATGATACATCAGCCTCAGATAATATTTTGAGAATATTAGATAAAAAATCATAGGAGCAATATTTCACCTGACTAACTAATTTTTGCTTATGTGCTTCACTGATTTCTAAAAGATCTATCGTAGTATTCATAGAAATAAAAAGTAAATTTCTAATGTGTTCTGCTAATCCTTTAATAATATGAATAGGTTCGAATCCATTAGATATGATTTGATCGACGAGCATAAGAGTTTTAGATAAATCTCCTTTTAATAAATTATCTGTCAATTGGAAATAGAGATCATAATCTACTACATTGAGATTTTGTATAGCAGTGCTATAAGAAATTTTACCTTCGCCAAAAGAAGCTAATTGATCAAACATACTCAATGCGTCGCGTAGAGCACCATCGCTATTTTCTGCTATCACGTGTAGAGCTTCTATTTCATAAGGTATATTTTCATCTTTAGCAATTTTTTCTAAATGTTTTACTATATTTTCGTTTGAAATTCTTTTGAAATTATATATTTGACAACGGCTCAGAATAGTAGGTAATATTTTATGTCGTTCAGTAGTAGCTAAAATAAATTTAGCATATGATGGAGGCTCTTCTAATGTTTTCAAAAAAGCATTAAAGGCACTATCAGACAGCATATGCACTTCATCGATAATATAAACCTTATATTTACCTATTTGTGGTGGAATATTTACTTGATCTATCAAGGCTCTTATGTCATCTACTTTGTTATTAGAAGCTGCATCTAATTCATAAATATTGTAAGAATTATTTTGATTAAACGAAATACACGATGGGCACTCATTACAAGCTTCTCCATCTGGTGTGATATTTTCGCAATTAATTGTTTTTGCAAAAATACGTGCAGTAGTAGTTTTGCCAATACCTCTAGGACCTGTAAATAAAAATGCTTGCCCTAATTGATTGGTTTTGATAGCATTTTTTAATGTTTTTACTATGACCTCTTGGCCTACTACTTCGTCAAATCTTGTAGGTCTATATTTACGTGCTGAGACTAAATATTGCTGGGGTTTCATAATTGCAAAGATAATAAAAATTTATTGTAATTAACTAATAAAATAACATCAATCATTTATGATAAATTTAGCGATGCGATATCTTTTACCAGGAAGGGATTGAATGATTTCTGCAAATTCTAAATTTAAAAGTGCCATAGACACTACATCTATTCCGATATTGAGGCTATTGCATATGTGGTCTATGCTGCTATCACCTTCATTTAATAAAAATTGATATATTTTTTCTTCATCTTGGCTCAGTGGAAATGGAATAGTACTAGTAGATTGGTTATTAAAAGGCATCAGATCCCAATTTAATGTTTTCAAAATATCATTACCTTCAGTTATCAATTCTGCTTTATAATGTTTGATAAGATTTAGACAACCTTGAGCTAATGGATCGGTAATATTACCTGGCACAGCAAATACAGCTCTATTATATGAAAATGCAATATTAGCCGTAATCAAGGCACCTCCTCGTTCTCTTGTTTGCACAACTACAACGCCATCAGAAAGCCCAGCTACTATTCTATTTCTTTCAGGGAAATGTTGCTTCAGTGGTGGCTCGTTGAATAAATATTCTGTAACCAAACAACCATTATTATTTATTATTTCTTTAGCTAAATTAGCATTCTCGGAAGGATAAATGATAGAAAGTCCATGGCCTAATACAGCTATAGTAGGTAAATTATGATTTAGAGCAGCTTTATGTGCAAAAGTATCTATACCTATGGCTAAACCACTTACAATAGTTGGCGATATCACACTCAACTCATTTATTAACTTTTCTGTAATATCCTTGCCATAATATGATGCCTTTCTCGTACCTACAAAAGAAATAGACTTGTCTATAGCTGGTAAATCACCTTTGATAAACAAAGAAATAGGAGCATCTATACATTCTTTCAATTTACTGGGATAGTCTATGCTATCGATAGTTATGATACTAATGCCATTTTGTCGAGATATCTCTATCTCTGATTTTGCCTTTTGAAGGGCTGTAGTTTTATATTTATTTATAGTATTAGCTAGTAATGGAGACAAGGAAAAGCGGTTTTGCAATTCTATAGATGATAATGAAAACAATAATTCTAAATTTGGGAATAAGTCTATGAGTTTTTTTGCAGTTATATTTCCTATCTTAGGAATAAACTTAAGAGCTAAAACATATACATTTTCATTCATCTCGCTAAAAAAATATTAAAGAATCTTATTTAAAGAATTACAAAATTAAGAGAAAAAAATATTTTGGAAATTTATGTTTTTTAAAAAATTTGATAAATTGTGTTACAAATTATTCTGAGATAAATATACTTTTGAAATTTAATTATGCTGTCATCATTACAAATGTTTTCAGCATTGCGTCCTCGTTTGTAACGAAGACGAATGTTTTTTTATAGGATTATTATTTTTAGTTAACAATTATTTTTTTTATCCAATAATTTCCGTGTATGTCGGTAAGTTTAATTAAATAAATATTTGAAGGTAGGGTTGATAAGTCTATATATTGGTTCTTATTGTCTTTTTCAATGTTAGTTTCTAATAC
>LFTI01000045.1 GCA_001513285.1 Rikenellaceae bacterium DTU049 | reverse complement strand
GCACGATTATTTTATTTTTTCTTGATTTACAAAATTGCCTTTAAAGTCAAAAGTTAATTTTACTCTATCTGGCCAACCTTCTTTTTTTAGATAAATATTATAAAGATATTGACCATTTTCTTCTATTATCATAGATTCTTTTAGTAGCCAACCAGCATAATTATCATTAATATATTTAATAATACCACTGGGTAAGCTTTTAGGTGATACAGCCTGACCGGAGTACATTTTTGTTTCATCAATAATGTTATCCACTTTTTCTAAATATTTTTGAGTATTAGCAAGGGAAGCAGCTTTTTTCTGTAATTCTAAAAAATCATATCTATTTACTGCATCTGCTAGCACTTCTCTTTCTAATCTATAAGATAGTGAAAAATAAAGTTGATGATATACCATAGGATCATTTATCCAATCTGGAGAATAAATTTTTACTAATAAATATTTTTGTTTAGTATTAGTAGCTACGTTCTCTACAGATTGTATTATATAACCAGGATAATTGTCATTAATGTATCTGGACATCATAGGATTTAAGTTTTTAGTATCTAAATAAATAGTAGTTTGTAACCAAGTCCCTTTTTCATCAAATTCCATAAAACATCTATAACCACGTACAGTATTTAGATATGTTACTATATAATTATTTTTTAAAGTATCCCATTTGACTTCATCTACACGTCTTTCTTTCTTTTTGAAGTAATCTACAGCAGCTTTTGGCACAGCAGTTTCAGGTATTCCTAAATCTAGTTTTGTTTTTTTATCTTTTTTATCTTTTATCTCTTGTTTTTCTATTTCAATATTTTTAATTGTTTGAGAAATATGATTACCCAAAAAATCATATTCTAATTCTACTATAATACTTCCAGTCTCATCTACTAGCTCGATAATGTAATAATCATTATTCAGATTGTCTTTTGCCCAAAATAATTTATTGACAGTAAATCCACGGTAGCTGAGAGATAGATTATCTCTGATATTAGCAGGTAAATAGTCTGTTTGGATAGAAATTTTTTGTTTATATTTTTGCTCATCTACATTGATTTTTTTATTTGTAGATTGTGTATTTGTCAAAATATTACCAGATTTATCAAAATTGAGAATCTCATCTTTTTGATTTATAGAAAGTATTACTTTATATCCTGGTAAAACATCTGATTGCACCATATAAGCCTCTTTGATAATAGCATCAGGATAATTTTTCTTTATATACTCTTGAGTGATGCGAGGTAGATCAGTATCATTAATTTTAGATTCTGTTCTTATCCATTTACCTGCATATGACATCACATAAATAGTTTGTGAATTTTGATAGTTGAATCTAGCTTCGTATTCATCACCTATTTTNNCTCAAATATTGCGGTATTTCCTCTGGATTTATCTGTACTTGGCCAAACAGAGGTATCATTGATAACAATAAAATTGTAGATATGAATATAAACTTTTTCATATGTTTATTTTTTTAAAATTTGTTCTCTTGAAGGTCCAATAGATATCATGCTTATCGGTACAGAAGTAGATTTTTCTATAAAATCAATAAAGTTTTTTAAATTATTGGGTAAATCATTGTAGTTATTAATCGTAGAAGTATCTTTTTGCCATCCTGGTAGCTCTATCAGCTTAATATCATCACTATCATAAGGATTATTAGCATTTGTGTGCTCAGCTACATAGATTTTATCAAAAGTATCTAGTACATCTACTTTCATCAAAACTAAATCTGTAATGCCATTAATATCAATAGCATATTTTAGAAGGCTGAGATCGAGCCAACCACAACGTCTAGGTCTGCCAGTAGTACTGCCGAATTCATTACCGCGGTTTTGTAATTCTGTGCTAATATCGTCGAAAAGTTCAGAAGGGAAAGGACCATTACCTACTCTAGTACAATATGCTTTAGTAACACCATAAACTTTATTAATACTACTGTGAGGTATTCCAAGTCCAGTGCATGCACCACCAATAGTCGTATTGGACGATGTAACAAATGGATATGTACCGTGATCTATATCTAATAGACTACCTTGAGCTCCTTCAGCTAATATTTTTTTGTTTTCTCTTAGTGCTTTATGAAGGATATTTTCTGTATTAATGATAGTGAACTTTTTCATTAATGCTAAGGCTTCTAACCATTTGGCTTCATATTCTCTATAGCTGATACCTTCTATTTTTATTTCATTGATATCTATGCCAGAATAATTCAAATAGTTTATATGAAAATCATTTAATTCTTTATAAAGTCTATCAAAATCATCTCTAATGCTAAAGCCAATTGTTAATCCTCTACGAGCCACCTTATCTGTATATGCAGGTCCTATACCTCTCAATGTAGAACCAATGCTATTATTACCCTTTTGCTTTTCATATACAAAATCTAAAACCCTATGAATAGGGAGTATCAGATGTGCAGAGCTAGAAATATATAAATTATTTCGAGGATTTAGATTAATAGAGATTAATTCATTAATTTCATTAATAAATGTAACAGGATCTATCACTACTCCATTACCGATAATATTTACAATATTTTCATGAAAAATACCACTAGGGACAGTGTGTAAAATATGCTTTTTACCATCAAAAATAATAGTATGACCAGCATTTGGGCCACCTTGAAATCTACAAACGATATCATAATGTGGTGATAAAATATCAACTATTTTACCTTTGCCTTCATCACCCCATTGTATACCTAAAACTACATCTACTGACATAAATATATTTATTTGGCTAAATTACATAAAATTTTTATAATTATCATATTATTTTTTTTTATTTAAGTTTGAATATTTTATAAATAAGTCTAAAAAGTTTAATGATTTAAAGGGATTTAGGAGGTGAGGAGGAGAAGGGGAGACTATATGACGGAAAGGATAGGAGACTGTGAGACGGGGTGATAAGTGATAGGAGATAAGTAATGAGTTTAAAAAGTAGAAAGTTTATAAAGTTTATAAAGTTAAAAGTAGTGGAAAAAATTAAAATTATTTGTGATATAGATAGTATTGATGAAAATATCTCACTATACAAACAAATAAATAACTTTACGAACTTTACAAACTTTATGAACTTTATGAACTTTATAAACTTTATAAACTTTACAAACTTTACAAACTTTATGAACTAAAAAAAAGATTTGTTTATATAAAAAGAGTGTATAATTTTGCACAAATAAACCATAAAAAAAGATAAATATAT
>LFTI01000056.1:57786-58043 GCA_001513285.1 Rikenellaceae bacterium DTU049 | reverse complement strand
AATATTCTATGTCTCCATTCGAAACTTGTCGTTAGATCTATTCCTATTTCTTTAGCACATTGCCGTAAACTTTTGCCTTCTAGCATGCATAGGATGTAGTCCAGCATTAATTCTTTTTTATGTAGATTGTAAACAAAGGTACCTGTAGTTACTCGAAAGTTCTTGCCACATTCTTTGCATTGATAGAGCTGTTGGCCTTGTTGATGACCATTTTTTATAATGTTTATACTCTCACATTTGGGACATTGTGGCGATAC
>LFTI01000056.1:0-57766 GCA_001513285.1 Rikenellaceae bacterium DTU049 | reverse complement strand
ACATCTGCATTTTTTTGTTTTAACAGGTAAAAGAGACCATCGAGGAATGCTAAATGCTCTTGTTTACCCATTGATAAATGTTCTACTAGGTTATCAACTAATTGTTTCATAATTAATTATTTTTTACAAAATTAATTAAAATTTGGAAATGTAATCAAATAAATTTCCAAACAATAAAAATTTTATTTTATTTACCCACAAATTATACTCTTAAAATGTTAAAATACAATCATTTTTCATTATTTTTTAATTTTATAAAATTTATTTTTTAAATTTGTATAAAATATTAATTAGTTGAAAATTAATAATTATTTTTTGAATTTACTCCATTTTATTAAAACCAATAAAAATAATTTGTTATTATTTTTATTCTTTTTTTATGTGCTAATTTTAACTATTATACCTTACAATGACAATAATAATATTAAGCAACATAACAAAATGGATTTCCCAGAATTAGTCGATAGAGGCTATCTGAATGCTATTGTAGAGCATAATAGTATGAGTTTCTTTGTTCACAATGGTAGATTAATGGGGTTACAGTATGACTTATTAAATTATGTTAGTAAAAGATGGAATCTTAAAATTAATCAAATCGTTGTAAATGATCTTAGCGAAGCTCTACCTCTTGTGGCTTTTGATACAATTGATATTTTAACGTCTGATATTACGATTTTACCTAATAGATATCCATGTTTAGAGTTTAGTATTCCGTTATACAAAACAAAAATGGTATTAGTGTTATATGATTCCATTAATCCAAGTTCTAAAATTAAAAATTTTTCTGAGTTAAATATTGAAAGTTTACAGAATAAGTCTATTGCAGTTCCTTCTATGTCAATTTTTATTAATTATTTAAATAAATTAAAGGATAGTTTAAAAATTAATTTTTCAATAAGGGAGTTATCTGAGGAGCCAGAATCCATATTAGATAGTGTAATGAATAAAAAAATATATGCTACTGTAATGGATGAAAAAATCCTTATAGTCAATACGCCCCTTTTGCTTAATACAAGTTCTTATTATTTGCCATATCCTTCTTTTGACATTGGGTGGGCTTTTAGTTGCCATCAACCTATTTTAAGGGATAGTATCAATGAATTATTGTTATATTTGAAAAAAAATGGTATTTTAAATTTCTTATTAAATAAATATCAAAAACCTATTTATATAAATCAAAGCAATCAATTGACAGCTCATTCTAAAAGAACTAAAAAACTTACTCCTTATGATAAGATATTGAAAAAATATGGTAAAGAGTATGGAATAGATTGGCGACTTGTAGCGGCATTGATATATAGTGAATCTAAATTTAATGTAAATGCTATTTCTAGTAAAGGTGCTTTTGGTATAATACAAATAATGCCAGCGACAGCTGATATTTATGGTATTACTGCACAAAGCTCTATTGATGAACAAATTAAAGTTTCGTTTAAAATTCTGGATAATTATAAAATTACTTTAAAACAATTTTTTAAACATGAAAAAGATTTATATAAAGCCATGATTGCTTCATATAATTTGGGATTAGGTCATATTTTAGATGCTATTAATTTAGCTATTAAATACGATGGTGAAATTTATAATTGGGAACATGTCTCTAAATGGCTTTTGAATAAAGCTCAAAAAAAATATTATTCTGACCCAATTGTTAGAAATGGCTATTGTAATGGTAGATTAACTGTATATTTCGTAAATATTGTATATGATACTTATGAAAATTATGTACAACTTATTTAGATCACATTTCTTACATTAAAACAATAATACTAATATTTTAAAAAATTACTCTTAATGAGGTATAATTAATTTTATTATTTATATATTTGTAAAAATAAATTTATAAATGATGAAAAAAGTTATTTCTACAGATCAAGCACCAAAAGCTATAGGCCCATATAGTCAAGCAATAGAATGTAATGGATTATTATTTATTTCTGGACAAATACCTATAGACCCCTCTACAGGAGCAATAGTAGATGGTGACATCAAAATCCAGACGCGCAGAGTTTTGCAAAATATCACAGCTATTCTAGAAGCTGCAGGTTATCAATTGGATGATGTCATTAAATGCACTGTCTTAATGGCAGATATGAATGATTTCGCAGCTATGAATGAGATATATGGCGAATTTTTTACTAATAATAAGCCTGCTAGAGCAGCATTTGGTGTTGTTCAATTACCCATGAAAGCAAAAGTAGAAATTGAATGCATAGCTTCTAAATAATATCTAAATCTTGTTTGTATATATATTTACTAAAACATATACAAAGTTTAATCCTATTAATAAATAATTTTAAAATTATTTATTTACTAATACTTCTTTTAGTACATCAATCATATTTTCTACAAAAATAGGGTGTAATTTTTGAGTATAGTGTTTTTCTATATCATAGTAGTCTGCCATATTATCCGCAGGTAAGATAATATTTGTAATGCCTGCTCTCGAAGCAGCTAATATTTTTTCTTTAATACCACCTACAGGTAATACTTTTCCTCTAAGAGTTATTTCTCCTGTCATAGCTATGTCATTACGCACAGGTTTATTTAGTAAAACACTTGTCATAGCTGTTAGCATAGTTACACCTGCAGAGGGTCCATCTTTGGGTATGGCACCTTCTGGCACATGAATATGGATATTAAGTTTTTGATAAAAATCTTCTTCAATATTTAGTGATTTAGCATTTGCCTTGATAAACTCGAAAGCTAATGTAGCAGATTCTTTCATCACATCGCCTAGATTACCAGTCATAGATAATTTGCCATCGCCTTTGTGAGTTGATGCTTCTATGAAAAGGATTTCGCCACCTACGGGTGTCCATGCTAAGCCTAATACTACTCCTACCATTGGTTGAGTAAGTGCTTTTTCGCGTTTAAAAATTGGCACACCTAGAATTTCTTTAATATCATTAACTGTTAATGTAGTTTTTTTCAATTTACCAGAGGCGAAATCTACTGCTTTATTACGAATAATTTTAGCGATGCGTTTCTCTAATGCTCTCACACCACTCTCACGAGTGTAATTATCGATAATTTCTTTTAAAGAATTTTTTGAAAATTTCAAACCTGATTTAGCCATTCCATTTTCTTCTAGCTGCTTAGGCACTAAAAAACGTTTTGCTATTTCTAATTTTTCCTCGAGTACATATCCATGAAGTTCGATTATTTCCATTCTATCGAGTAGTGCAGGATTTATACTAGCAATATTATTAGCAGTAGCGATAAACATTATTTTAGACAAGTCAAATTCTGTCTCTAGGTAGTTATCATAAAAATGAGTATTCTGCTCTGGATCGAGAACTTCTAATAATGCAGCTTGTGGATCGCCTTGTATAGAAAGTGTACCTACTTTATCAATTTCATCGAGCATAAATACTGGATTAGATGATTGCACTTTTCGCAAGCTTTGTATTATCCTGCCAGGCATTGCACCCACATATGTTTTTCTATGACCCCTTATCTCTGCCTCATCATGCAATCCACCAAGAGAAATACGAATATATTTACGCTCAAGGGCTCTAGCAATAGATTTTCCCAAAGAAGTTTTACCTACACCAGGAGGGCCTACCAAACATAATATTGGTGAACGCATATTCCCATTCAACTTGGTAACAGCTAGAAATTCTATTATTCTATCTTTAACTTTTTCTAAACCAAAATGATCCTCATCTAGCACTTTACGTGCCCTTTTTAGGTCATAATTATCTTTAGTATATTCATTCCAGGGCAAATCTACTAAAAGCTCCAGATAGTTTAGCTGTACAGAATATTCTGCTGCCGCAGGATTCATGCGTTGTAATTTTTTGAATTCCCTATCAAATAGTTCTGCTACTTCTTCTGACCATTGTTTTTTTTGAGCTTTTTCATATAAATCTTTTAACTCTTGTTCATTAGTAGATACTCCCAATTCATCTTGTATAGCTTTTAATTGAACATTTAAAAAATAATCTTTTTGTTGTTTATCTATATCAGATTTTACTCGGTTTTCTATTTTTTCTTTAATCTCTAAAATTTGAATATCACTAGCTAATTTTTCTAAAACGATATTTGCTATTTCTATAGGGTCATCACTCTCTAGAATTCTTTGTTTTTTTTCAATTGGTAGATTTAAGCTAGTAGAAATAAAATAGAGCAAATAAATAGGACTTTGAATGTTATCTATAGCCATACTAGCCTCATCAGGTATATTAGCAGATTGCTTGATAAGTTTTTTAGCATAATTTTTTATTAGTTCTATAGAAGCAGAAAATTCTTGATTATTCTCAGGTTTAATGATGGGTTTAATTTTTTGAACTTTAGCGATATGATATGGTTCTGTCGTTACTGGTTCTATTACTCTAAATCTATTACGACCTTGCAAAACCACCATTTTAGAATGATCTGGCATTTGTAATATTTTGATGATTTTGCCAACAGTACCGCACTCAAATAAATCATCGAAGTCTGGATCTTCTACATTAGCATCTTTTTGTGCAATTACACCAACTATATTTGTGGTTTTACTAACATCATTAATTAATTTTAAACTTTTATCTCTGCCAATGGTAATGGGCATTATACTACCAGGATACAAAACAGCATTACGTAATGTAATTATTGGCAGTTCTTTAGGTACGCGTTCGCTATTAATATGTTTCTCATCATCAGCGGATATCACTGGGAAAAAATCTTCTGCACCTTCACTCATAAAAAAAGCAATATTATTCATTAATTCTCTAATTTCTGACATCTTGTCTTAATTTTTATTGTATTTTGATTTTTATTATTAGTTACAAATAAAGGGCCAAAATTTATTATCTAAATACGTTTAAATAATTTTTTAATTATTATGACAATTTATTATCTATAAGTACGCTTTCTGAAAAAATAAATTATCACCCCAGCCACACATACTAATAAAATAGGCAAAACTATATTTATAGTTCTAATAACTGCCAAATTAATTTCTACTTTTCTTTTATCTAATAATCTAATATTAATGTCACGGTTTCTTATAGATATAATATCTGCTTCATCCAATAAATAATTTACACAATTTAATAGAAATTCACGATTACCATACATTATTCCGGTATATCTATCATAACCTAGTGGATAAGGTACGTATTTACCTTGACGAAAAGCAACTTGATTTTTAGCAACATCACCATCGCCAACGATAATCATTTTATTAGGTTTACTAATTTCAGTGAAACGAATATCAGGATCTTTAGCTATAGTATCTGGGATTCTATCTTTATATAAGCTAGTAAAACTACCTTCTAATAACACTGCCATGGGGATATTACTTCTATTAAAAAATGTTCTATCTGCTTTAATACGTAAAAAATTAAGTGATATAATAGATGGTGTATTTAAAAGACGAGAATAATTACTAGAAGACAAAAGAATAGTTTTACGAATACCAGGTTTGGCAATAGTATCTATACTACTGGCGAATTCAAATTTGATATCATTAATATTTCTAACTATTGGATGACCTTTGATATTAGCGACAGTGGGGAAGAAATACCAATTAAATAAAGAGAATTGTGGTTGATTACCTACTTGTCCGGTTTTGACAGGTATCTGAGCACTATGGTAATCCATAACCAGGTCTTTATTTACTCTTACACCATAATTAAATAGCATATCATCCAGATTTATATCATTAGGAATAGCTAAAATATCTGGTTTAGATTGTAGGCTATCCATATCTGCTAGAGCACCATCTATCAGCCAAAGTACTCTGCCACCTTTCATTATATATTGATCAATAATAAATTTATCCATCTCATCAAAAGTACTATCTGGAGCAGCAATGATGATAGCTTTGAACTCGTCTAAAGCTTTTAGTTGATGATTTATAGTTATCTGGTTAACAATATAATAATCTTGTAAAGCTAATGCTAAATCATTAATTTCTAAAGCATCTAATTCTCCATGTCCTTTTATGAAAGCTATTTTAGATTTTTCTTTTAATGTAATGCGATGGATACCATCTATCAGCTTGTATTCTGTGTTTTCTATAGCATCATTTATTAATAGCTCTTTAGATCCAGGAATATTTGAATAAATAAAATTAATAGGAAGTTCTCTACCCTTATAAGTAACAATAGCACATGGCCATACTACATTTTCACTTGTGCCAGTTTCGCTAATTTCATAATCTATAGAAGGTACTAATCCTCTATATTCTAGCTCTTTGAGATAATTACGTAATGTAGCTTCATCTTTGCCTTTTGCTGGATCTATCAGGTCATATTTAATCAACCTTTTATTGTATGCTTTGAACTCATCAAGAGTTTCTATTATAGTTTTTTGTAATCTTTTATATGAAGGGGAAAGATTGCCATCTAAAAATACTTGAAAATATACATAATCATCGAGATTTTTTAGAATATTTTTAGTAGCTGGAGAGAGAGAATATCTTTTTTCACTAGTTAGATCTATTCTGAAATATAAAAAACTAGCTATGATATTAATAGCTATTAAACCTAATATTACAATAACTAGATTCCATTTATTATTTTTGAAAATATTTTTTTTGTTTTTCATCACAAAACATCTTTTTTATTTTTAATTAACACATTATTATCTACTTCTATGATCTAATTTATATTTTGTTAAATATAAAAAACCAAATGTTAAGCTAAGTAAATAAATAACATCTCTGCTATCTATGACACCTCTACTGAGAGAAATATAATGATCATTAATGCCTAAACTTTTAATAAATAAACTAATAGAATCAAAAATAGGTAAACGACCAATATATTCAAAGCCTATATAAAAGAATAAAGAAAGTACAAAAGCAATCAAAAAAGCTATTAATTGATTATTGGCAATAGAAGAACTAAATATACCTAAAGATAAGAAAGCCATACCCAACAGTATAAGACCGATATATGAGCCCGCTATACCACCTATATCTACATTGCCAACAGGCAAAGCTAATTGATAAACACTATAGAAATAAATAAGTGTAGGTAAAAGACTTAAAATAAAAATTGTTAATCCCGCTAAAAATTTACTAAAAATTATTTGCCACCGAGAAATAGGAAATGTAAATAATAACTCAATGGTACCAGTATTATATTCCTCTGCAAACATTCTCATAGTAATGGCTGGTAAAAGAAATAAAAAAACAAAAGGTGCCAATACAAAAAGTCCATCTAGTACTGCATAACCTCCTAGAGTAATACTAAATTCATTTGGGAATAACCATAATACTAACCCTGTAGCTAGCAAAAAGATGCAAATAACAATATACCCAACTAAAGAAGAGAAAAAATCGGACAATTCTTTTTTATATAAAGCCCACATAAATATTATTAATTTTAATTTGCAAAATTAGTAAATAATACAATAAAGACAATTTTTTTAATTTTGCTTAAAAAATGTTACTTTTCATTTTAGCACTAGTTACTAGCCTAGCGATTATAGTAAGCTTCAAAATATTTGAGAGATTAAATGTATCTACACCGCATGCTATAGTCATTAACTATATAGTGGCATTTGCATTAGGATATTTATATCAGCCGTATAATTTTCAAAATATTCTATCAGCAGATTGGATTTATTTATCAACCATTAGCGGAATAATCTTATCTGTATCATTTTTTATTTACGCACTATCTATTAAATATTTTGGAATAAGTATAACTGCACTTAGTGGCAAAATGTCTATATTAATCCCGATAATTGTAGGATTTGTTTTATTAGGAGATAAAATATTAGCACATCGCATAATAGGAATTATAATGATATTTCCAGCCTTGTATTTATTATTATATGAGAATGATAAACATACTAAAACTAATAAAACCAAATATTTAATATTCCCTATATTACTATTTTTATTTGCTGGTAGTAACGATAGTATATTCAAAATAGCAGATACATATTATCTATTAGGGGATATCAGTAATGTATATATGTATTTGACAAATGCATTTGCTATATCATTTGTAATAGCTATTATTTTTATATTAATACAAAAGCCATCAATAAATAAAAATCAATACTTAAAAACAGGCATAGCTGGAATAGAATTGGGCATATTAAATTGGTATTCTACATTTTTCTTTTTAAGGGCTATTAGACTTTTACCAATATCAATATTTATCCCATTATTCAATATTTGTTTTGTGTTATTGAGTGTATTATTAGGTAGAATATTATTTAAAGAAAAATTTGATAAAAATAAAATAGTAGGAAGCATAATAGCAATACTATCAATTGTTTTATTAAGCATATAATAATTTTATGTTAGATGAATATAAAACTATAAAATATAAAAGCGAAAGTATCTACAGAGAAAGAAGTAGTAAATTCATAGGTATAATATTGCCAGTAGAGAATATCGAAGTAGTAAAAAAACACTTGCAAGAAATAAAAAAAGAATACTACGACGCTACACATCACTGCTATGCGTATATACTTGGAATCAATAAAGAGGTACAATTTGATAGTGATGCGGGAGAGCCAGTAGGATCAGCTGGGAAACCCATATTAAACACATTACTTTCATATGAAATCACTAATACACTAGCAGTAGTAATAAGATATTATGGAGGTACAAAACTTGGCATACCAGGGCTAATAAATGCTTATAAAACAGCTACTCAATTGGCAATAGAAAACAATGAGATTATTACAAAATATATATTTGATCAATTGCTCGTTTTTGTACCATACGAAAAGCAGCAATTGTTTTATAAGTTACAAAAAAAATACAATATTGAATATGAAGTTAAATCTTCGGATAACTCTGGACAAGAAATAGAAGTCAAAATAAGACAAAGATTAAAAGAAAAAGTTAAAGAAGAATTTGAGGGTTTAGGGTTAAATGTAATGGGGTAGAGGAGTGGGAGAAGAAAATCAAAAATAATATTTTTGTTTAAATTCATTAATGATATTTAAATTAAAATTTATTTTCTTTAATTTATTTTTATACTTAATAATTCTAAAAATATTTTGAAAATTTTAATATTTAATAAAATTCTATTAAAATACTTATTAAATCAAGTAAATATAATAAGATTTTAGTTGTTTTATATCATTACTTATTTTAAACTATTATAAAAAAAATATAATATGTGTTTCTATAACGTTTTTGAGTGGTTAAAGATTAGAAGAGAGTAATTTTATAAAAATTAATTTTTTTAATATTGTACTGTTAAATATTAACCCAAATAATTTACCCACGCTATCTGTTATAGAATCAAATATTTTTATGAATTCTATTTGTTTTGTTGTCAAATAAAATATATAATTTTACAATAAAAATAAACTGAAATAAATCATTAAATTACAATTATGCTAAAAGACAAATATCCCATTAAACAAAAAAAAGACACTAGAAGTGGATTTGGTGATGAGCTTAATGAATTAGGCAAAAATAATCCTCGTGTAGTCGCTCTAACAGCTGATCTCACTGGTTCATTAAAAATGGAAAAATTTGCTTCTAATTTCCCTGATAGATTTATTCAGGTTGGCATAGCAGAAGCAAATATGATGGGAATAGCCGCTGGACTAGCTAATGCTGGTTTTATACCTTTTACAGGTACATTTGCAGTATTTTCTACTGGTAGAGTATATGATCAGCTCAGACAAAGCGTAGCTTATAGTTTTAAAAATGTAAAGGTATGTGCCTCGCATGCAGGAATCACACTAGGTGAGGATGGTGCTAGCCATCAAATCATGGAAGATATAGCTTTGATGAGAGCATTACCAAATATGATAGTAATTAATCCCGCAGATTATACACAAACACGACAAGCTTTGAGAGCTATATCAGAATATTTCGGACCTGTTTATTTACGCTTTGGTAGGCCAGTAGTACCAGATTTCATCCCTGATGATCTACATTTCGAAATTGGTAAAGCAATAACTCTCAAAACAGGGCATGACGTTACCATATTTGCTACTGGGCATCTACTGTGGGAAGCTATAGAAGCCTGCGATGAATTAGAAAAAATCGGAATCGATGCTGAAATTATTAATATCCACACTATTAAACCAATAGATGAACAAACTATAGTAAATAGCTTACTTAAAACACAATGTGCTGTTACTGCCGAAGAACATGTGATTCATGGAGGGCTAGGAGATGCTGTTGCTCAAGTGTCTGTAAAAAATTACCCTGTACCAATAGAATATGTAGCAATGGATTGTATATTCGGCGAAAGTGGTGCTCCCGATGAACTAATGGTGAAATATGGCTTAAAATCTCCTAATATAGTAAATGCAGCTATCAAAGCAGTAAAAAGAAAAAAATCTTTATAAATGACTGATCCTTCTGATAATTTTATTATTTCTTTGTTTTCTGATTCAGAAACTAAAACTGAAGGATTTAAATTATTACTAAAAAAATATAAAGAAAAAGTATATTGGCATGTTCGTAGATTAGTAGTCTCTCACGATGACGCTAATGATGTAGTGCAAAATACTTTTATCAAAATATGGGAAAATTTAGATAGTTTCCATGGAGATTCAAAACTTTATACTTGGATATATCGCATTGCTACTAATGAATCCATTAATTTCATTAATAAAAAAAAATCTGCATTATTCATATCTTTAGATGAATTAAATGAAAATTTTCTAGACAATCTAAAAGCTGATAGCAACTTTAAAGGTGATGAAATAGAAAGGAAACTTATCAAAGCTATTAATCAATTACCACCTAAACAAAGATTAGTGTTTTATCTTCGCTATTTCTCTAATATGCCTTACAAAGATATTGCTGATGTGTTACATACTTCCGAGAATACTTTAAAATCTTCTTATCATCAAGCAATGAAAAAAATAAAAAAATTTTTTTCATCAACATATTAAACTTTTTAATTAATTTTATGTCTAATAATTAAAAACCAAAATAGATGAAACTTAATAATAACGAAAACGACAAAATTAAAGAGGCTTTCGACGGCTATGAAGTGCCTAAAGATTATTTTGATTTTTTAGAAAAAAATATCTTAAATAAAACTGTAAATAAAAGAAATTTTATTTCAGATAAAATATTTACTTCTGCACTATTGGCTATATCTGTTATCATTTTGTCAATTATTATTTACATTAATAAAGTAAATACCACACAAGTTTTTGAGTATGCAAATAACAATTATTATTTAAGTATTTTATCTAATGATAGTGATTTGTATGTGCTCGATAATGCTAATAAAATATTATACTTAAATATAGATTCTAATGAGAATGACATCATTAATGCTATTAACAAATTAAATATTCCAGAAAAAGAAAAAAATAGTTTAAAATTAAATTATAGACTACTGAAATACAATCTAATAGCCAATAATCAAACTGATGTAATTGATACTGTAAAAACAGCCAATGATAACATTGATGAAAATGAAAAATTTGATACACCATTATATATGCCTAGAGAAATATGTTCAGAGAAACCAATTTTGCTAGGCCCATCTATTCCTAATCAAGAACGATATAAGTTTAAATGGAGTAATGGTGAAACTAATAATAAAATTTACATATCTGAATCTGGAACATATAGTTTAACTATAACTCCTATTAATTCTCAAACTACTAAATCTCTCTATGCTACAACAAAAGTTAAAATTTTGCCACCACCTAAAGGTTTATCAAGTAAAAATATTTCTGGATGTGTGGGTAGCGAGGTAACTTTGTCTGTAGATATAGATACTACTAAATATCAAATAAAGTGGATGAATAATAATAGCAATTCTAAATCAATTAATGTATCAAAAGCAGGTACTTATATAGCAAAAATTATTGGATGCGAAACTTATTTAGATACTTTCAATGTATCATTTTCACATTGTGATGTTATTATTCCTAATGCTATAACTCCAAATGGGGATGGTATAAATGATGTTTTTGAAATTAAAAATATTGAAAATTATCCGAATACTCAGTTATATATCTATGCAAATGATGGAAAATTAATTTATCACAGTAAAGACTATAAAAATGATTGGGATGCTAGTAATGTGCAAGCAGGCACTTATATGTACAAAATTATTTTCCCTGATAAAATCTCTCAAAGTGGTACACTACTAATAATCAAATAAACGTTCTACTTTTTACACTCATAACTTGGTAAATGCGACTCATATGAGTTGCATTTATCTTTAAAATACAATATATAAATTTTTCAATTATTAAAAAATGTAAACATCTTATTTTTATGTATTTATTAACTCAAAATATATATATAAATATTTTAAAAAAATTTATATATTTGCAAAATAAAAAATCAAAAATAATGAAAAATATTTTAGATCAAGTATTTTTAGGAAATACAGTCAAAGATTACTTGATTAGTTTAATAGCATTTGTTATAGTAGCAATAATATTATGGGTTTTTAAACGTTTCTTTATCAATAGATTAAAAAAAATAGCAAAAAAAACTAAGACAGAAATTGATGATGTCCTCATTAAGTGCTTGCAACTGATAAATTGGCCACTATACTTAGCTATAGCATTATGGGTTGCATTCAAATTTATCTACGTAGCTCCCAATATAAATAAAATTTATAATTATTTTGTAACCATTATAATTATATATTATGTTGTTAAAATAATAATAGTATGGATTAATTATTTTACAGATAATATAACTAAAAAAAGAGTAGAAGAAGGTAGAGCTACTGATGCAGGAATAATAAAATTGATAAATAATATATTAAAAGGAATATTATGGTCAATAGCAATACTAATACTTTTAGATAATTTTGGCGTAAACATAACAACTTTAATTGCTGGATTAGGTATTGGAGGTATTGCTATTGCATTTGCATTGCAAGCAATACTGGGAGATGTGATGGCAAGTTTTTCTATATATTTCGATCGTCCATTTGATATAGGAGATTTTATTATAGTAGATAATTTGTCAGGTAATGTTAAAAAAATTGGCATTAAATCTACTAAAATAGATAGTTTATCTGGTGAGGAAATAATAATACCAAACAAAGACCTTGGTAATAGTAGAGTTCGCAATTATAAACGTATGCAAAAAAGACGAATATTATTTACTTTACGTGTAACCTATGAAACACCTCTTGAAAAATTGAAAATGATACCTGATATAATTACAAAGATTGTGAATGAAAACGAAATTTGTAATTTAGATAGAGTTAATTTTTATAAATTTGGCGATTATAGTCTGATATTTGAAGTAGTATATTATGTACTGGATCCAGACTATAAAGTATATATGGATATACAACAAAAAATTAATTTTGAAATTAAAGAAAGTTTCGAAAAAGAAGGTATTGAATTTGCCTATCCTACTCATACTTTATTTGTAAATCCTTCAATTAATAATGACATTAAAACAGAATTATTATAATTTTTATAAAAATTCATTTATTATTTAAAGTTTCGATAATTCTTGGGTGAATGATTTAGCATAATATTTATACCTAAATCAAATTTGTAAGCAAATTATTTAATTGTAAATATAAAGATATCTTCCATCAAAATTATTGTTATATAATTTAGCCGGTTTGGTAGCTGGTCCATTAATTATACTCCCATCAGTTATTAAAAATCTTGATCCACAGCAATCATCTTTTACAAAAATTAAAGTAGAGTCGTCTACTGCTAATCTTTCACAATCTAATAAAGGTTTATATGGACATGCTCTTTCTATAGCAACGAACTCCTCTTGAGATTTTCTATAAATAATTATGCCTTTATATCCACCAGTAATATACATATATCCACCAACCACATTTATATCGCCATATAGAGCATCATATACATCAATACTTATATTTACAGGTACATAGGGTATGTTTTCATCTTCTTTACATGAATTCAATAAAAAAACACATAATAATAAAAAGAAAGAAACATATATTTTGTTAACATTCATTACCCTTTTGTCTTAGGAGGTTTATGTTGTTGTTTATACTGCCAATTTTTAATCCAACGTTTTATAAAAAATTCTTTTTTATTTTCTCTATTAATTTTAGCTTGTTTTTCTGCATCCTTCATTGCTTTTTTAGTTTCACCAGTTTGGTTATTCATTTGCTGTTTTACAGCTTTTTGGTATAAAATAGTATCATCCTTTTGGCGTTTCTTTTTTTCTTTTTGAATCTTTTTTTCTTGTTTATTAATGCTAGTATTTTGGGTTTGACAAGAAAATAGATAAAAGGAAAAAATAAAAAATATCGAGAGTATTATCACTTTATTTATCAAAAAAGATACTTTATTTGTCATGTAAAATAATTTTTTTACAAAAGTAAAAAATAAATATCAAACGTAAAAAATTTTTTTATTTTATCAATTTAAAATGGTTCATTTAAGAGTAATCGAAATTTTGGATTTTTGTATAAAATTTTTATTATAAATTTGTCAAAATATTAAAATATGAAAAAAATATTATTAATTAGTGCAATGTTTATGATTGCTAATACTATTTGTTTTTCACAAGATACTATTAATAAAAAGTGGAGACTATCATCCATAGATTTTAGTTTTGGTTATTTTGATATTTATAATTTTAAAACACCAAACTCAACTCCAGCTTATATAGACTATTTCAAAAATCCGGATGCAGTGAGTGATTATAACTATGATTATGCTAATTATTGGACAAATTATAAAAGTGAAAAAACAGATGGCACAAATATTAAATTTTTAATAGGATTACAATCTGCTAAAATGAAAATTAAAAATAGAAGTGAATTGCTATTTGGCATAAATTTTCATCAAAATATTAATTTCAGAAATTCACTAATGGTACTAGAGAGACATGCTATAGATACATTTGCTAATGTAAACTATGGACAAGATATCTTTTTTGATTCTGTGCATGTGATATCAGATGATTATAATTATAGTTTTAATTTGTTTGATTTTGTTTTTGGTTATAATTATATATTTTTCCCAGATAAAAGATATCAAATACACATATCCCCATATTTAGGACTTGGAATTACTCTGAATAGACATGCATATATGAATAGATATATGTATGATAAATATATGTTTTTCTTACCTCAAGATTCTTTATTTGCACAAGGGGAAATTATCAGAGACTATGGATCTATAGAAACTGTATATGATGATAAACTAACTAATTTGTTTTATATGAAAGTAGGTGTACCTATTAGGGCATCTTTAGGATTAGGTAATGAAGAAAAAGATATAGATGAAATATCAATATTTTTCGAAGTAAGTCCAAATTATTTATATATACCAACTCATCAACCTGTTATTAATAGTTTTGCATTATATTGTTCGTTTGGAGTAAAAATTAATTTTTTAAATTAAAAAAATTAATCATTCATAGTGAGGAGAAATTCTTCATTGTTTTGAGTATATCGCATTCTCTCTTGAATAAAAAGTATGGCTTCTTGCGTGGTCATATCAGCTAAATGATTTCTTAAAATCCAGACTCGTTGTAGAATATCTTTGGGGACTAAAAGGTCATCTCGTCTAGTACTAGAGGCCACAATGTCAATAGCTGGGAAAATACGTTTATTAGATAATTTACGATCTAGCTGTAGCTCCATATTGCCAGTACCTTTGAACTCTTCGAAAATAACTTCATCCATTTTGGAGCCAGTATCTGTCAGAGCAGTAGCAATTATAGTTAACGATCCACCATTTTCTATTTGACGAGCAGCACCAAAGAAACGTTTTGGTTTTTGTAAAGCGTTAGATTCTACGCCACCTGATAAAATTTTGCCGCTAGGAGGGGCCATTGTATTGTGAGCACGAGCTAGACGAGTAATAGAATCTAAAAGAATAACTACATCATGGCCACATTCTACCATGCGTTTAGCTTTTTCTAAAACTAATTGAGATATTCTTACTTGTTTTTCAGCAGGTTCATCAAAAGTAGAAGCTATCACCTCTGCCCTGACACTTCTTATCATATCAGTTACTTCTTCTGGTCTTTCATCTATAAGTAAAATTATTAAGTACACTTCTGGATGATTATAAGCAATAGCATTGGCTATTTCTTTTAAGATCATCGTTTTACCAGTTTTAGGTTGCGAAACTATCAAACCACGTTGTCCTTTGCCTATAGGGCAAAATAAATCTATTATGCGACTCGTCAAAGTTTCTTGGGGATGACCTGTAAGATTGAATTTTTTATATGGAAATAAAGGTGTCATATAATCAAAAGGTACTCTATCTTTGACAATTTGTGGATCTAATCCATTAACTTTCAATACTTTAACAAGTGGAAAATATTTTTCCTTTTCTCTTGGAGGCCTTATAGTACCTTCAATAGTATCACCTACTTTTAATCCTAATGTTTTTATCAATGTATTACTAACATACACATCATCTGGTGAATTGTAATAATTAAAATCTGAACTCCTTAAAAAACCAAAACTTTCAGTTAAAATATCTAATACACCTTGTACCTCTATAATACCTTCATTTTCCCAAGAATAAATTTTAGGAGATTTTGAGCTTTTCTCTTCAATTAATTCTTCATCTAGTGGAAGGATTTTAGTATTTATTTTTTCATCTTCTTTCGTATGATCTAACGGCTCTACTTGTAGTTGAGTATCTATGATTTCCTCATCGTCTATTGTAGATATTTCTATAGTTTCAGTATCAATTATTTTAGGTTGTTCTTCATTATGAAATTTCTGTTCTTTTTTTGTTTTTTCATTTAAAACATTTGGTTTCTGAGCTTTTTTTTCATCATTATAAACATTTGAATTCTTAGTACTTTCATTGTTGTTTTTTATTACTTTTTCAGAATTATTTTCAGATTTATTAGATGAGGCTACCATTACTTTTTTATTAGTAGCAATCCTTTTTCTCGGTGATTTATTTTGTGTGTCTACAATATTTTCTGATTTTTGAGGAATATTAGTATCTGTAATATCATTAGCCTCCTCAGAATTATTGTCATCGTTGTCTATGAGTTTTTGTATCTCATTTTCATTATACAAAGGATGCTTTAAAATTTGAGTAATAAGTTGATCTTTTTTATACTTTCTAGGATTACTTATTTTTAGATATTTGGCAATAATAAGTAATTGATTGATTTTTAAATCATTTAGATTCATATGTTTTGTGATTAATTAACAAATTCAAAAAAAATATATTTATAAAAATACACTATATACAGCAGTTATTAAAATTTATTAAAGAGATTAATATTTTTTGGATTTACTTAAAAACTAAGTATTTAAAATTTTCTATTGCAAAATTAAATATAATATTTAAGATAGCAAAATTTAATATTAAAACAAGCCAAAAAAATATGTAAGATTAGTTTTTTATTTATAGATATTAATTAATTTTGTAAAAAAGATGAAACGCTCAAATCTTTTTATTTGGATAGGAATCAGCCTTACTATAGGTATAATTTTAGGTTGGATACTAAATAATAGACAACCAAAATTTAATTTGTCCACTAACGAAGGGAAAATTTATGAAATTATAAAATACCTAGAAGAGAATTATGTAGATTCTGTGAGTTATAAACAATTAGAAGATTTATCCATAGAGAAATTGCTCTCATCATTAGACCCACACTCTACCTATCTAACTAAAGAAGACATAATAGTTAGTACAGATCCAGTATTGGGAGAGTTTGAAGGCATTGGTATACAATTTAGAATGGTGAAAGATACTGTAACAATAATATATGTAATACCATATGGCCCCGCATCTAGAAAAGGCTTAAAAGCAGGAGATAAAATTATAGAAGTAAATGGCAATCCTATTGCTGGTCAAAAGATTAAAGATATAGAAATCGTAAAAATGTTAAAAGGACCTAAAGGAACTAAAGTAAAACTAGGAATAAAACGTGAAGGTTATGATGAGATACTACATTACGAGCTAACAAGAGATGTGATACCATTATTTACAATAGATGCTGCATTTTTAATAAATCCTCAAACAGGTTATATACGAATAAATAGTTTCTCATCAAATACAGCAGAAGAATTTAAATCAGCATTAAAAGATCTTAAAAACCAATATCAAATAAAAAATTTAATTATCGATCTACGAGATAATGGAGGAGGAGTTTTAGAAAGTGCAGTAGAAATAGCAAATATTTTTTTACCTAAAGGAGCATTGATAGTTTACATTGAAGGGCAACATAGACCAAGAAAAGATTTTTATGCTTGGGGAGACACATTGGGGAATGATCTAAATGTTGCTGTATTAGTAAATCAATTCACAGCATCTGCATCTGAAATAGTAGCTGGCGCCCTACAAGATAATGATAGAGCAACTATTATAGGTAGGCGAACTTTTGGCAAAGGACTAGTTCAAGAACAAATAATGTTAAAAGATTCTACTGCACTTAGAATAACAGTAGCTAGATATTACACGCCATCAGGCAGATGTATTCAACGTCCATATGATGAAGGTTATGAAAAATATTTTTTAGACTACTATGAATCTATCTTAGACACTACTAGCTTACATTCTTTAATAAAAAATATAGATACAGTAAAATATTATACAGTAAACGGTAGAGTAGTTTACGGCAACGGAGGTATAATGCCAGATACTATTGTAATAAAAGATTATGATGTACCAATACTATCATATTCAAAAATATTAAATTCACAAACATTTTTTGATCAATTAGCTGATTTTGTTCAAAATAATAGACAAGAATTACTAAAACTCTATCCTAATGAAGATGATTTTGCCAAACAATATAAAATATCAGATCAACAAATGAAAACATTATTAGGTGATAGTTATTATCACATAGGGACACAATACAAGAATACATTTGCCAAAATCATAACCAGTTATATTGCTCGGGAAATATATTCACCAGCTGCATATATAAAGGTTAGCTATCCAATAGATAAATGCATACAGACTGCATTAGAAATATTAAAGGCAAGTGGTAAGTAAATAGCAGAAAAAGAAATGGCATAAAGATAATTGTTATTGAATATTAAATCTGTTAGAAACATTTAAAGAATGTTATAATTTATTATCTTTTCCTCTTTTAATCCCTTTTATAAATCCCCCTCTATCATTAATCTCTCGAAATACTCTATTGTCTTTACTAATCCCTCTTTTAGACTTATTTTTGGTTGCCATTCTAATATCGATTTGGCCTTTGATATATCTGGCTGTCTTCTTATTGGATCATCTTCAGGTAATGGTAAATGTATTATTTCAGATTTTGAATTAGTTAAATCAATTATCAATTCTGCTAATTCGATAACTTTAAATTCTGATGGATTGCCTAGATTTATTGGTCCAATGATTTCATCGCTAGTATTCATTAATTTTATTAATCCATCAAGCATATCATCTACGTAGCAAAAACTTCTTGTTTGGGTTCCATCTCCATATATAGTTATAGGTTTATTTTGTATTGCTTGAATAATAAAGTTAGAAACTACTCTCCCATCATTAGGATGCATACGAGGTCCGTATGTATTGAATATTCTTGCGATTTTTATTCTTACTTTGTTTTGAAAATAATAATTTATAAACAAAGATTCTGCACATCGTTTCCCTTCGTCATAGCAAGAACGTGGTCCTATTGGATTCACATTACCCCAATATTCTTCATATTGTGGATGGACCAATGGATCCCCATAGACTTCACTTGTGCTTGCTTGTAGAATTTTAGCTTTTACTCTTTTAGCTAATCCCAGCATATTTATTGCTCCCATAACTGAAGTTTTAATAGTCTTAATGGGATTATATTGATAATGAATTGGTGAAGCTGGACAAGCTAAATTATATATCTCATCTATTTCTAAATGAATTGGCTGAATGATATCATGTCTAATAAATTCAAAATATTTATTATCTATTAATGGAGCAATATTATCTTTGGTAGAGGTAAATAAATTATCTAAGCAGATTACTTCATTACCCTCTTTTAATAATCTCTCACATAAATGGGAGCCAATAAATCCTGCACCTCCTGTAACTAATATTCTTTTATGTATCATTTTTAATATTTTACAATTATTAAAGAGTCTTTAAAAATAATTTTCTCTTCTTTCTAAAATCTCAAATTCTCACATTTACCCAGTCACCTCTTCTCCCAGTCTCCTTTTCACTTCTTTATTAATGAGTTTTCACTCCAATACAATAATAATAAAACCCCATTTTTTTCATTTCACTAGCATCATAGATATTTCTACCGTCTAATACTAAAGGTTTTTTCATCAATTGTCTTATTAAAAACCAATCTGGTAATCTGAATTCTGACCATTCAGTTACTAATATTAGAGCATCAGCATCTTTCACTGCTTCGTACATATCACTTGCATAATTAATGACATCACCTATTCTTCTTTTTGTTTCTTCCATGCTCACAGGATCATAGGCACTTACTTGTGCATTATTTTTTAATAATTTATCAATAATTACTAATGATGGTGCTTCTCTCATATCATCAGTATTTGGTTTAAATGATAATCCCCAAAGTGCAATTTTTTTACCAGAGATATCACCATTATAGAATTTTAGTAATTTATCAACTAAGATACTCTTTTGAGCTTCATTAATGTTTTCTACAGCTTGCAAGAGGCGTAGAGGATAATTATTTTCTTCACCAGCTTTAATAAGTGCTTTCACATCTTTTGGGAAGCAACTGCCACCGTAGCCTATTCCAGGATAGAGAAATTTACTACCTATTCTAGGATCTGAACCTATACCTAGCCTCACCATATTAACATCTGCACCTAAAATTTCACATAGATTAGCTATATCATTCATAAAACTAATACGTGTAGCTAGCATAGCATTTGCAGCATATTTTGTCATTTCTGCTGATGGTATATCCATGAAAATTATGGGATGACCATTTAGAGTAAAAGGTTTATATAATCTTTGAAAAATTTCTTGTGCTCGATCAGACTCTACACCTATCACTATACGATCAGGTTTCATGAAATCATTTATTGCATCACCTTCTTTTAGAAATTCTGGATTTGATGCCACATCAAAGTCAATATTAAGGTTACGTTTATTTAATTCAAATTGGATAGCTTCTTTTACTTTTAGAGCTGTTCCTACTGGCACAGTGCTTTTGGTAACAACGACTAAATAATCGTTCATATATTTCCCAATATTATGAGCAACTTCAAGTACATATTTTAGATCAGCACTTCCATCTTCATCAGGTGGTGTACCTACTGCAATAAAAGCCATTTCTGCACCATCTAAAACTTTTGAAATATCAGTGTCAAAGCTCAATCTACCTCTTTCTAAATTTTTAGTTATTAATTCATCTAAACCTGGTTCATATATTGGAGAAATTCCTTTTTTTAGATTTTCTATTTTATTTTTGTCTATATCAATGCAAACGGTTTCTACTCCAACCTCTGCAAAACAAACTCCAGTAACTAATCCTACGTATCCGGTTCCTATTATAACAATTTTCATAATATTATGAAGTTTTTTGCAAAATAAATCATTTTTTCTAAAATCAATAAATATTTATTTTAGTTTTTATTAAAAAAAACATCTAATTTTGCAAGAAAAAATAGTTCAAATTATGAATGAAGAATCCAAGCCAATGTCCGGCGCAAAGCAAGTAAATGACATTGTAATAAAATTTGTTGGTGATTCTGGAGATGGTATTCAGCTTTCGGGAAATATTTTTGCTGATACTTTAGCACATATAGGATTAGATATGGCTACATTCCCAGATTTCCCAGCAGAGGTTAGAGCACCTCGTAATACTACTTTTGGTGTATCTGGATTTCAGATACATTTTAGTAATAAAAAAGTTTTAACCCCTGGTGATGAATATGATGTTTTAGTTTGTTTCAACCCCGCATCATTAAAGGTAAATCTTAAAAATGTTAAACAAGGTGGCATCATTGTTGTCGATAGTTCTAATTTCACTCCTCGTAGTTTAGAAACAGCTGGATATACTTCTAATCCTTTAGATGATAACAGTTTATCTAATTATATAGTTTTACAAATTCCTGCTTCTGAAATGGTCATTAATCTTAATAGTGATTTAGATAAGAAAAATGCAGAAAGAACAAAAAATATGTTCATTCTTGGATTACTATACAACATGTTCAGTTTTGACCTAAAACCTGCTATTAACTATATTAACACTAAATTTAAAAATAAATCACAATTAGTAGAAGCTAACTTAAAATCTTTGGAACATGGTTATCAATATAGTGAAACTATAAAAAATTTTCCTAAATTTTATTTACCAAAATGTGAACTTTTGCCAGGAAAATATAGAGATATACAGGGTAATGTAGCTACTGCATGGGGATTAATGGCAGCTGCAGAAAAAGCAGGTCTTCATTTATTTGTTGGCTCTTATCCTATTACTCCAGCAACAGAAATTTTGGTTGAACTTTCTAAACATAGAGAATTAGGAGTTAAAACATTTCAAGCTGAAGATGAGATAGCAGGCATCACATCTGCTATAGGAGCTAGTTTTGCTGGTTCATTAGCAGCTACTACTACCTCTGGGCCTGGATTATCATTAAAAGTAGAAGCAATGGGTTTAGCAGTTATGACTGAATTGCCATTAGTAATCGTAGATGTTCAAAGAGCTGGTCCCTCTACTGGTATGCCTACCAAAAGTGAGCAAGCTGATTTATATATGTCTATGTTTGGTCGTAATGGTGAAGCCCCCATTCCTATTATTGCTGCAGCATCACCAGTAGATTGCTTTTTTGCTGCTTTTGAAGCTGCTAAGATTGCATTGGAACATATGACACCTGTTATTTTACTTTCTGATGGATATATTGGCTTAGGTTCTAGTGTGTTTCGTATTCCTAAAATGGCAGATTTACCTGAAATCCGTCCTCCTTTTGCTGATACTAATGCTAAGTATTATCCTTATGAACGTGATGAAGAATGGTATGTGAGAAAATGGGCTATACCAGGTACTCCAGGATTACAGCATAGAGTTGGGGGTTTAGAAAAATCTGATATATATGGCGAAGTAACTACTGATGCCAAAAATCATGAAAAAATGGTGATTAATAGAGAAGAAAAAATTAAACGTATAGCTCATAAATGGCCTCTGCAACGAATTACTGGTCCAGAAGATCCAGATTTATTAGTTGTTAGCTGGGGTGGTACTAAAGGTCAAGTGGAGGGTGCTGTTCAAAACCTAACTGCAAAAGGTTATAAAATTGCCCATACTCATTTCAGATATATTAATCCATTACCTCTAAATACTCATGAAATATTAAAATCTGGCAAAAAAGTCATTGTCTGTGAGCTTAATAGAGGACAATTTGCTAATATTCTCAGAATGAACTATCAAGATATTGAATTGCATCAATATAATAAAGTGCAAGGGCAACCATTCACAATGAAAGAATTAGAAAATGCATTTACAGAATTATTAAATTCATAAAATTTTAATATCATGAAAAAATCAATAAATAATACAATACCAAAATCCGATGTGCCATTAACACCAAAAGATTTTGAAAGTGATCAAATAATAAGATGGTGTCCAGGATGTGGTGATCATATGATAGTCAATTCATTAAAAAAAGTTTTTGCTGAAATTGGCTATAAAAAAGAAAATTATGTTGTAGTGTCTGGAATAGGTTGTAGTTCTAGATTACCTTATTATGTCAATTCCTATGGTTTTCATGGCATACATGGTAGAGCTAATGCTATTGCTACGGGTGTGAAGATTGCTAATCCTAAATTAAGTGTTTGGGTAGCTACTGGTGATGGTGATTCTTTAGCTATTGGTGGCAATCATTTCATCCATGTTGTTAGAAGAAATTTAGACATGAATATTATTCTATTTAATAATCAAATCTATGGACTCACTAAAGGGCAATATTCACCTACTTCACCTTTGGGGGCCGTTACTAAAACTTCTCCTTATGGTACTATAGAACATCCTTTCACAACAGGTGAATTAGTATTAGGTGCACAAGGTACATTTTTTGCTCGTTCACTAGATATATTAGTAGATCTAACAACTAATGTACTTTTCGAAGCAGCTGAGCATGATGGCACTTCTGTTATCGAAATTTTCCAAAATTGCGTTATTTTTAATGATGGTGCTTATAGTGAAATAACTAATAAAGCAAATCGTGATGATAATGTCCTAATCGTTGAGGATGGCAAACCAATGATTTTTGGTAAAAATAAGGACAAAGGATTAGTCTTAAATAATTTTAATTTAGAAGTTGTTACTATAGGTGAAAATGGAATTACTGAAAAAGATATATTAGTCCATGATGCTAAAACTCCTTCTCCATTTATTCATTTGATGTTAGCTAAAATGCATCATCCTTGGGTTTTCGGTGTGATAAGAAATACTCCTGCTCCTACATATGATGATCTAATGGAGGAACAAATTAGCATGGTAAAAGCTAAATCTAATATTAAATGCATGGATGATCTACTAAATAGCGGAGATACTTGGGAAATCAAAGAATAATTGATACAATATTATTATTCATTATTCAATAAGGAAGCAGGTTTTATGCTTCCTTATTTTTTTATATTTGTTTAGCAAAAATTATTTTGAAGGAAAAAAAATTCATTTATATTTGCAAAAATTTTTCAAAAAATAAGAATAACTATGATGGAAAAAATTACAACTTCATTGAGAGAATCAAAAACAATGCGATGGACAGCATTGATTCTCGTAGCTTTCACAATGTTAACAGGATATTTCATTTCAGATGTTATGTCTCCATTAAAGCCATTAGTGGAAGCCGAGCTGCGATGGTCAAGTACTGAATATGGTGTCTTCACTGGTGCTTATGGTTGGATAAATGTATTTTGCATAATGCTAATATTAGGTGGTATAATCCTTGACGTAGCAGGTATCAGATTTACATGTATGCTTAGTGCTAGTATAATGCTTATAGGTACAGCAATTAAATATTGGGCTATCAGCACACCAGAGTTAAATGACCATATTGTAAACTTTTTGTTCTTGCATATGAGAGGACAAGTCTTCTGGGCATCTATTGGATTTGCTATCTTTGGTGTAGGAGTAGAAATGGCGGGCATTACTGTTTCTAAAACTATTGTCAAATGGTTTAAAGGAAAAGAAATGGCTTTAGCAATGGGTCTAGAAATGGCTACTGCTCGTATAGGCTCTGCATTAGCTCTTATCTTTGCTCCACTAATTGCTGAATCCATGGGTAGTGTATCTAAGCCAGTAATGTTTGGATTAATATTATTGTGTATAGGTTTTATTACTTTTTTTATTTATATTTTTATGGACAAAAGATTAGATGAAAGTGAAGGCATTACAAAGGATAATAAACCTGAATCAGAATTTAGAATAAAAAGTATTGGACATATCTTATCTAACAAAGCTTGGTGGTATATTGCTATTATGTGTGTATTGTTCTATTCTGCTGTTTTTCCTTTTCTCAAGTACGCTAGTGATTTAATGGTTAATAAATTTAATATAGATCCATCTATAGCTGGCATTATACCTGGTATTTTACCCTTTGGTACTATTTTATTAACACCTCTTTTTGGTAATATTTACGATAGAATTGGTAAAGGCGTTACTATAATGATAATAGGTTCATTTTTGATAACACTTGTACACTTAATTTTCTCCATTCCTGGATTACATAGTGTGGCTATAGCTGTCATATTAGTTGTTTTATTAGGAATTGGGTTTTCATTAGTACCATCTGCTATGTGGCCTTCTGTTGCTAAAATTATTCCTGAGTCAGAGTTGGGTACTGCCTATGCTCTTATTTTCTGGATTCAAAACTGGGGACTAATGGGTGTGCCAATGTTAATCGGCTGGGTACTAGATAAATATTGCATCTCTGGACAAATAATGAGAGACGGAAAATTAGTCAATACTTATGATTATACTCTACCAATGATTATTTTTGCTGCATTGAGTGCCATCTCTATTATTTTCGCTTTCTTGTTGTTAGCAGAAAATAAAAGAAAAAAATATAGTTTACAATTACCTAATATAGAAGAAAAAATCAAAGAAAAGCAAGAAGAAAATTAATTTATTTTCTTGTATATCATTAAAAAAGAGCCTTTGATGCATAATCAAAGGCTTTTATATTTAAATAAATTTAAATATTATGAAAATTTTTTATATAAATTTGCATATTAAAACCCTAAAAAATCAAAATTATGAGAAAGAATAGTATAATAGTAATGCTAATGGTTGCAACTTTTTTATTTTTAACAAGTTGCAGTAAATATGAAGAAGGCCCTATCATAAGCTTTAGATCAAAAACAGAAAGATTGTGTAATATATGGAAGCCAGTAAAAATCCTTGTTAATGGTTCTGAAACAATACTGAGTTCGGATCAACAAAAAACTACCATAGAATTTCAAAAGGATGGAGATGCTTTTATCACAGCTTATTACTTAGGTATTCCAGTAGCACAAACAGGACAATGGGAATTTTATGATAACTCTGAAAAAATCATTTTAACAATGAATACAGATGATAATACGCCATCAAAAGATACTTTAAAAATATTAAAATTAATGGAAGAAGAACTATGGTTAGAAGGGAAAATTGATAGCGACATACTCGAATATCATTTAGAACCTAAATAATATATTTTATTTAATTACACTTAAAAAAGTATTAAAGAATTTCTTTAATACTTTTTTTATTCTTTTTTAATTCCTGGTAGCATAGGAACAAAACTAAAACTACCATGATACTCGACATTAAAATTAGTTTCATCGATTCTAATGATTTTATGCATTATCTGAATACCACTCTGGTTATTAATAGGAGCTACTAAAATACCACCAATTGCTAACTGACGTTTTATTTTTTCTGGAATTTCATCTATGGCAGCAGTTATTATAATTCTATCAAAAGGGCTGTATTGCTCTAATCCTTCATATCCATCACCCAGAAAACAGTGAACATTATTGTATCCAAGAGCATTTAAAAGTTCTTTAGCTTTTAAGTATAATTTTTCTATACGTTCTACAGTAAACACCTCTGCGCCCATATTTGAAAGTACTGCAGCTTGATAGCCACTACCAGTACCTATTTCTAATATTTTAATTTTAGGTTTAACTTCTAATAATTCTGTTTGGAAAGCAACTGTGTATGGTTGACTAATAGTTTGTCCTTCTCCGATATCAAACGGCTTATCTAAATAAGCAAAATGTTCTAATCCAGCAGGTAGAAAAAAATGTCTAGGAATAGCACTCATAGCATTTAAAACATTTTGATCTTTTATCCCTTTATTTTTTATTTCTTTAATAAGCTTATTTCTCATTCCTTGATATTCTAGTTTGTCTTTTAGAACTCTATTACCTAATTTGATAATTTTTTCTTCCATAGTGAGTTTTTGATTAATTATGTACAAAGTTATTAAATAATAAATTATGAGAAAAGGAATTGTGCAATAGCTTTTTCAAAATTATTAATCGAAATAATAGTTTTTATTAATAATACTTTCAATAGCTCAATAGCCTGATGGTTATTGAGAAAATCCAGTTTTTTAATTATATTAATTTATTGCCTACATAAAATTAAAGTCAAATACCCATTAACATATACTTTAATATTTTTCAGGAAGATCTGCTAAAAAAATAGACAATCTGATTTATAAACTTTATGACCTGACCGAAGAAGAAATAAAAATAATTGAAAATGGTTAAAATTATTGACAAAATATTATTGCATTACCATAGCACACGGTTTAAACCGTGTGCTATGGTAATGCTAACGAATAACTAATTTTTTAATTATATGAACTTATTGCCTGCATAAAATTAAAGTCAAATACTCATTAACATTTACCTATTTTTTTAATTCCCAAATAGTACCATCAAATAATTCTTTTTTTATTAATCCTACATTTCGGGCATAATAGAACTTTTTAGGTTGATTATTATATTGCTCTATATTTTCAAATACTCTAATTTCATAAAAATTATTACCATTAATATTCAAAGTATCATAAAAATTAATATATTTTAAATTTGGATAATCGGGTGCAATATCTCCAATATTAGCAGGTGCAAAAAAACTATAATTAGTATTCCATTCATTATATATTATATACAGAAGGTGTTCCAGGAGCTAAAATTCCACCAACTCCTATCAACGTATCATTTATTGATGAATAAAAATTTTGTTCAAATACTTCGCAATTAAACTCTCTTTCATTTGGGGCAGCTTCCATAATTTTAATTTCTTGTTTAAAAAGAAAAATACTATCTTCTATGCCTGATGAGGTATTCTTATAAACCCAAAAGCTACCTACAGGAAATAAAACATAATCTTTAAATTCCTGTGACATATAATAAGTTGGATACTCTTTTGGTTCTTTTGTGCAATCAGATGCTATGCATAAGATTGATATTATTAATATAAAAAGGTAAAATTTTGATTTCATAATAAAAATTTTTTAAATTACTTAAATGCAAATTTACAAAAAAAAATTGAAATAATCCATATTTTTTTATTATTTAGATAATTTATTAGATTAAAGTTTTATTAATTTTTCCGTTCTTATAATTTTATTGGTTCTATAACGTTTTGTATGGGTAAAGATTAAAAAAAGAGAAATTTTATAAAAATGAATTTTTTAGTATTGTTCTGTCAAATATTAACCACAAAGTTCTCAAAGAAGGCACAAAGAACACAGAGAATAATAGAATTAAATTGTCTGAACATTGAATTGTGAAACTAAAGGATTTGGAGATTGAATATTTAATTTGTGCTTATTTGTGTGCATTTGTGGAGTAATAAATAACTATTGGATAGATAAAATAATTTACCCACAATAAACGCTATAGAATATATCTAATTCAATAAATTATTAATAATTTTGTATTGTGAATTAATTATAAAACATTTTAATTTATGAAATTTGTATATTTGAAGAACTTTTTGGTATCTTTTTTCGTTATATTTTTTACAGGAAATATTATTTTTGCTCAAGATAATATTTATAGAATAAAATTGGTAGTAAATGATTTACCTGTGGAGCAGACGTTTACTCTTATTAGTGTGAATGGTAATAATATGGATCCTATTGATAGCACTAAAAGTCAAAATGGGGTTATAAATTTTATTTATTCTAAACCTCTTGCTAATGGTCAATATTCTATTAGTTGGGAAAATGATAGAAAATATATAGATTTTTTATTTAATAATGAAAAATATATTGAGCTGCATACTTCTCATTATGATCCTATCGCTAATTTAGAAGTTATAGCATCACAAGAGAATAAATATTTTGTTGATTATTTGAAAATGAAAAATGAATTGCTTTATGTTGTCAATTTAGGTGATCAAATATATTCTAGAAATCCTAAAGATCCAAGGTTACAAATGATTATTAATAAAGTAGATAGTTTAAATAATGAGATTAATAATTTTTCTAAAAAAATTCCTCATGATTTATTAGCATATAAAGTAATAAAAGCTACTGTACCACCATCGATAGATGAATATAATAGTTCGCATCCAGAGTCACCTTATAAGGATATTAAAACTTTTTATAAAAAACATTGGTTTGATAATATTGATAAGCAAGATTCTACATTAGTAAATACCTCAGTGATATATGATGCTGTCAAATTTTATTTACAAAATCTTGTAGAACCTCAGGATACAAATCAATATAAAAAAGCTGTAGATTTTATTCTAAGTCAATTTTCTTGGAATGATAAACAATATAAATATGTCTTAAATCTCCTTTTAAACACTTTCTATATTCCAGAATTAGAGCCAGTTTTTCTATATATTTATTTTAATTACATGAATGAAACTCAATGCAATGGTAGTGTAGATGATGAAAATTATAGAAAGGCAATGATGATTACCAAACTACGTAAAGGTGTTGATGCTCCAGAGCTCTCTGGCATTACTACAGATAATCAAACTTTCAAATTAAGCAGTTTTTTGGGTAAGCCCATATTTTTAATTTTTTGGGCACCAGATTGTTACCATTGTAAAACCGTGATGCCTTTTATTAATAATCTTTATGATAAGTATAATAATAGTATAGAATTTGTAGGTTTTGCCATAGATAAAGATATGCAAGCTATCATAGATGCGGCAAAAGAAGAAAAAATAAAATTCAAAGTTATCACAGATTTACAAGGTTATGATGGTGAAAATTGTCTTCGATGGTTTATCTGGGGTACGCCAACTTTTTTTATTATTGATAAAAATGGTAAAATTTACTCCTCTCCTTATTCATACGAGGGTATAGAGCAAGATTTAGAAAATGTTTTAAATTTATAAGCTCTTTTTATTATTTTATCAAGATTTTTTAGAATGTTAATAACTTAAAAAATTGTAGAAAATTCAATTATCTGTTTAGCAAAATTTTGTTGTAATTTTACGTTCCCAATTAAAATAGTATATAAATCTATATTTAAAGTAGAATTTAATTAGATTTATTAACATAAAAGTAGATAAAAATTAAAATATTAAGATATTATGAGTAAAAATGTCAATGAGAATAAGAAAATAACCTATGAAGAAGCTATAGCCCGCTCTATTGAATATTTTCATGGTGATCAATTAGCAGCTACTGTATGGGTAAACAAATATGCTATCAAAGACAGTGAAGGGAATATTTATGAATTGACACCTGATGATATGCATTGGCGTTTAGCAAATGAATTAGCTAGGATAGAAAAAAATTATCCCAATCCATTAACAGCTGATTTAATTTATTCTCTTTTAAAGGACTTTAAATATATTATACCACAGGGAGGCCCTATGGCTGGCATTGGTAATAATTTTCAAATATCTAGTTTATCCAATTGTTTTGTCATTGGTAATCAATGTGATTCCTATGGTGGAATAATGAAAACTGATGAAGAACAAGTGCAATTGATGAAACGTCGTGGTGGAGTAGGGCATGATTTATCTCACATTAGACCCAAGGGCAGTCCTGTGAAAAATACAGCTCTCACCTCTACTGGTGTAGTTCCTTTCATGGAAAGATTTAGTAATAGTACTCGCGAAGTAGCCCAAGATGGTAGACGTGGTGCTCTTATGCTTACTATATCTATCAAACATCCTGATGCGGAGGATTTCATCAATGCTAAAGCAGATCTTTCTAAAGTAACTGGTGCTAATATTTCTATAAAAATTGACGATGAATTTATGCGTTGTGTCATAGAAGGTAAACCTTATATTCAGCAGTTCCCTATTGATTCTCCGACACCTAAAGTTACAAAATCTATTGATGCACGAAAGCTATGGCAAAAAATCATTCACAATGCATGGAAATCTGCTGAACCAGGTGTAATATTCTGGGATACAGTTCTTAGAGAGTCTGTACCAGATAGTTATGCGGATCTAGGGTTCCAAACTACATCTACTAATCCATGTGGAGAAATACCTCTGTGCCCATATGATAGTTGTAGACTACTAGCAATTAATTTATATAGTTATGTAATAAATCCTTTTACAAAAAAAGCATATTTCGATTTTGATCTTTTCAAAGAGCATGCAGCCTATGCTCAACGAATAATGGATGATATTTTAGATTTAGAATTAGAAAACATTGATAAAATTATAGCTAAAATAGATTCTGATCCAGAACCATTTGATATAAAAAGAACAGAAAGAGAATTGTGGGTTAAAATTAAAGATAAAGCTATACAAGGTCGTAGAACAGGTATTGGCATAACTGGAGAAGGCGATATGCTAGCAGCTTTAGGTTTGCAATATGGCAGTGATGTAGCTATTGATTTTAGTGAAGAGGTTCATAAAACTCTAGCTCTAAATGTGTATAAATCATCTGTACGATTAGCTATTGATAGAGGTGCATTCCCGATTTTCGATTTTGAAAAAGAGAAAAATAATCCTTTTATTAATAGATTATTTGCTATCGATCCAGAATTAGAAGAAGAAATGAAAAAACATGGCAGACGTAATATATCTATGCTTACAATAGCTCCTACTGGTAGTGTAAGTATTTTAACTCAAACTACTTCTGGTATAGAACCTGTATTTTCTATATTTTATAAACGTCGCAGAAAGGTTAATCCAAATGATAAGACTGTAAAAATATCTTTTGTAGATGAGCTAGGCGACGCTTGGGAAGAGTATAATGTTTTTCATCCTAAATTTTTAACTTGGTTAGAAATTAATGGTTATTCTATTAATGATATTATTTCTAATTTTTCAGATGACAAAATAAATGAATTAATACAACAATCTCCGTATTATCATGCTACTAGTAAAGATGTGGATTGGGTTGCAAAAGTTAGAATGCAAGGTAGAATACAAAAGTATGTAGATCATAGCATATCTGTTACTATTAACCTGCCGGAAAAAGTAGAAGAAAATCTGATAGATACATTATATCGTACTGCCTGGGAAAGTGGCTGCAAAGGTGTAACTGTCTATAGAGAAGGAAGTAGAAGTGGAGTATTAGTTTCAGCAAATAATGAAAAGAATGAATTTGGTGAAACTCATGCGCCTAAACGTCCTAAAAAATTAGAAGCTGATGTGATACGTTTTGTTAATGAAGATGAAGAGTGGATAGCTGTCGTAGGACTTTATAATAATAGACCTTATGAGATTTTCACTGGTAAAGCCGAGCATTTATACATACCAAAAGATATTACTAAAGGCTTCGTGATTAAGGAAAAAGATGCTACTATGGAACATGCACGCTATGATTTTGTGTTTTATGATAAAGATGGTTATGAAGTTATCATCCGTGGATTGTCTAGGACTTTTGACCCCGAGTTTTGGAATTATGCTAAATTAATCTCTGGCATTCTACGTCATGGTATGCCACTTCTCAAAGTTATTGATTTGGTAGATAATCTGAAATTTGATAATGAAAGTATAAATACATGGAAAAAAGGCGTTAATAGAGCTCTGAAACGTTATGTGCCTGATGGTACTAGAGTGAGTGAGTCTTGTCCACAATGTGGAGCAGAAGATTCATTACAATATAAAGAAGGCTGTGTGGTTTGTTCTAATTGTGGCTATTCTAAATGTGGTTGATTTATCTATATAGTAGTTTTTTTACTTTTATTTTAATATTTAATGTAATTTTGTGAGTCTGCAATGTATTTATTTTTAATTTATTAAAAAATGAAACTCATTACTCCAGCATTACTTTTACCACCTATTTCTTTATTTATTGATTTATTACAAGTAGATGAATGGATATTAGAAATAAATGATACCTACGCTAAACAAACTATGAGAAATAGATACTACATAGCAACTAATCAAGGTATCAGAGCAATGATTATACCTATAAAAAAGGTTAATGGCAGTCATACTATCACAAAAGATATTCTGCTAGACGAAAGTGCAGATTGGTTAAACTACCATCACAAGACATTAATAACAAATTATAGAAATAGCGCATATTTCGATTATTATGAAGATGAAATTATTGATATCTTTTCACATTATAAAAAATTATATGAATTAAATATGGCTTTTATAAAATGGATTTTAAAACAATTAGATATAAACATAAAAGTTTCAGTTACAGAAAATTACGAAAAACAATATTCTATAGATTACATAGATGATAGAGATAAATATTCTAAATATGAAAATATACAATTACCATATTATAGACAAGTGTTTATCGATAAGTTTGGCTTTATTAGCAATTTATCTATCTTAGATTTATTATGTAATTTAGGAGCAGAATCTGTAATTTATTTAAAAAATATAATTAAATGAAAGCATACGTTACACAATCATTAATACCTATGTATAGAGATCCTGACTATCATAGTGAGTTAGTAAATGAAATATTATTTGGAGAAATTATTGAATTAAATGGTTCCTACGGCGATTGGACAAAAGTAAAATGTTTACTTTATGATTATGAAGGATGGATATGTAGCTATGCCTTTGAAATAATAAATGATGATGAAGATATAACAAAATACAAAATTATTACTTCTATAACAGCTCAAATAGAGTGGAAAAATCAAATGCTTTGGGTTAGCAAAGGTGCAAGAATATATAATTTTATGGGAGCCAATATTATTAATGGTAAATTTAGAGAAAATAGTACAAAATTATCCTTTGGAAATATTCTAGAAGATGCTCAGAGCCTATTATATACACCATATAGATGGGGTGGCAAAACACCTTTAGGAATTGATTGTTCAGGATTTGTACAACTTGTTTTCTATACAAATAATATAATTTTGCCTAGAGATGCAGCAGAGCAAAGTGAATTAGGTGAAGCCCGTATATTTGCTCAAGATGCTTATCCTGGAGATTTAGCATTTTTTGGCACTACAGAATTTGATGAAGAAAATCATAAAGATAGAATTGTTATTAATCATGTAGGTATAGTATTAAATAACTCGACAATAATTCATGCTTTTAAAAATGTACATATAGATATGTTTGATCACTATGGTATATATAGTGAAATCTTGAAAAAATATACTCACCAATTAATGTTTACAAAAAGAATAATTGAGTATTAGACGCATATCACATATGCTATTGATAGATTGATAAATAGTTTTTTATATATCCACCATTGTATCTTCCTCAAGAGCATAAACTTCATCATCTAGTACCTCTTCTGTGTCTATATTTATAATAGTTTCTATATAATCTTTGATGAATTCATTGTAAATTTTTATAGAGGTAATGCATTTAATGTTTTCTAATTCATTAATGATGTGATAAGCAACAGGTTTACCTAATTTCAAATATAAATTTTTACCATTTGAATTAATGCTAAAAAATAAAGAATTTTTACCATGGGCGTTTTCTATCAATTCAATAAGCTTGATCCAATCTTCATCATTGGGATCCTGAAGTGAAATAATAATTTTTGCTTTATCAAAAGCTTTTTGAACATCTTCTATTGTATAAATAGAATTAATTGATAAAAAAGCTTGATTAGAATTTTTATTAATTTGCCATTTACCTAAGAAAAAATACGGATTATCAAGTTTTAATAAAGACTGTGCATAGCTAAAATCATTCCTAAAAAATCTAAGAGAATAATTGGAATTATAATCAGAAATCTCAGCTATCAAAAAGGGATTATTATTTTTATCATTTTTCGATTGAAGGGACTGCACTAATCCACCAAAGAATATTTGTTTTCCATCTTCGGTAGTTTTACTAATATCTATCAATTTATTTGTAGTAAAATATGTTAATAAATGTTTAATAGGATCTAATGGATGACCTGAAAGATAAAAATCTAATGCTTCATGTTCTTTTTCTATTAAAGTTTTAGAATCCCATTCTTGGCAATCTGGCATTGGAAATTCTGAAGCTATCTCTTCATCACCAAATAGACTAGCAGTTGCATTATGAGAAGATTGATAATCATTAGCAAAGCGCAGCAACCTATCTACTGTATTTTCATTATTGTCATAAACATAGAAAAATTGAGATCTTTTTAATTGTAGACTATCAAAGGCACCTGCTTGAGCTAAGGCCTCTACTACTCTTTTATTTATAGATCTAGAACCTATTCGACGAGCAAAATCAGTAATATTTTTAAAAGGTCCATTGTCCTCACGCTCTTTTATGATAGCTTCTGCACCGATGTTACCAACATTTTTTATGCTATTTAGTCCGAAACGAATTGTTTTATCATTAATGACAGTAAAGTTAGTATTAGATTCATTGATATCAGGACCTAAAACTTTAATGCCTAATCTATCGCACTCACTCAGCATTTTATTAAGTTCTTTCAGGCTAGTATGAGTCAAAACACTAGCCATAAATTCAGCAGTATAATTAGCTTTTAAATAAGCAGTTTGATAGGAAATTATAGAATAAGCCACAGAATGGGATCTATTAAATCCGTAGTTGCCAAACTGAGCCATATCTTCATAAACTTTTTCAGCAATTTCTTTACTAATATTATTTTTTACACAACCATCTATAAATTTTACTTTCATTTGTTCAATAAGTTCATGAAGTTTCTTTCCCATAGCTTTTCTCAAAGTATCAGCTTCAGCTTTAGAAAAACCAGCCATTTTTTCACTTAATTGCATGATTTGTTCTTGAAAAATCATAATACCGTAAGTATCTTCTAATACTTCTGCCATGATATTATGATGATATTTTATGGGTTCAGAACCATTTTTTCGTTTAATATAAGTAGGTATATATCCCATAGGGCCAGGTCTATATAAAGCATTCATAGCTACTAGATCATCTAATGAAGTTGGTTTCAAATCTTTAAGATATTTTTGCATACCTGGTGATTCAAACTGAAAAACAGCTACAGTTGCTCCATTCTGGAAAAGTTCAAAAGTTTTTTTATCATCTAAAGGAATATTATCTATATCAATACTAATTTTTTTTCGTTTATAAATCAATTCTAATGTATCTTTAATAATAGATAATGTTTTAAGTCCTAGGAAGTCCATTTTTAGCATTCCTGCTTTTTCGATATCTTTACCTTCATATTGAACGACAGGAATAGGAGAGTCTTTGGCCTGAGCCAATGGTACAAAATCAGTAATATCTGAAGGACTAATAATAACACCACAGGCATGTACACCGGTAGACCTCACATTACCTTCGAGAGTCATAGCTATATTAATGACTTGCTTGGCCTCTGGGTCCTCATCATATAATTGTTTGAATTCCGGTGATTCTTCTAAAGCATCATTCAGTTTAGTACCTGGGCGTGCAGGCACAAGTTTAGCTATTTTATCAGCTTTAGACAAAGGAATACCTTTTACACGACAAACATCTCTAATAGCCATACGAGCTTGCATTGTTTGGAAAGAAACAATTTGTGCCACTTTATCACTACCATATTTTTCTATAACATAATTCAAAACACTTTGCCTACCGGTATCATCGAAATCTACGTCTATATCTGGCATAGAAATACGCTCTGGATTTAGAAATCTCTCAAAAAGTAATTTATATCTTAGTGGTTCTACATTGGTGATACCAATACAATAAGATATTATGGAACCAGGAGCAGAACCACGACCTGGACCAACTAAAACGCCCATTTGTTTAGCAGCTTTTATGTAATCTTCTACGATAAGAAAATATCCCGCAAAGCCCATTTTTTTTATTACTTCTAGTTCATATTCTATTCGTTCATTTACTTCTGCGGGCAGTGGATTACCATATTTATTTTTAGCTCCTTCGTAAGTGAGAAAAGATAAATAGTCAAAATCATCTTTAAAATTTTCGGGTAAAGTAAATTTCGGTAAAATAATATTATTCTCTATAGAGTAAGATTCTACTTTTTCTGCTATTTCTAATGTATTTAGAATGGATTCTTCATCATCAGGGAAACATTGTAGCATCTCATCATATGATTTCAAATATTCTTTGCCAGAATAAATTAGAGAACTATCATCTCTATTAGTATTTAGACGAATTAATAAATTGTGAGCTTCTTGATCTTCTTTATTTACAAAATGCACATCATTGGTAACAATTGTTTTTATTCCAAATTCATTAGCTAAACTTTTCAGTATAGGATTTACTTTAGCTTGATCTTCTAAACCATGATTTTGCAATTCTAAATAAAAATCATCACCGAATAAGTCTCTGTAAAAGGCAACAGCTTGCCTAGCTTTATCCATATTATTTTGTCTGATATAATATGGTATTTCTCCACCTAAACAAGCTGAACTAGCTATTAATCCTTCATGATAATTCGTTAATAGTTCCTTATCTATTCTAGGAGTGTAATAAAATCCATCAATAGAAGCCTTTGAGACTAATTTTAAAAGATTATGATAACCAGTAAGATTTTTAGCTAATAAAATAAGATGAAATCCAGATCTATCAATATCACTTTCTTTTTTATCCATAGAACGTTTGGCTACATAAATTTCACAGCCTAAGATTGGCTTAACATTAGTTTTTTTGGATTTAAGAAAAAAATCTAATACTCCATACATATTTCCGTGATCAGTGATGGCTACTGCAGGCATTTCTAATTGTTGAGCTTTAGCAAAAACTCGCTCTATATTAGCTGCACCATCGAGTATAGAGTATTGTGTGTGTAAATGTAGATGTACAAAGTTTTTCATTAAATTCAATTTTTTGTAAAAATAAAAAATTCCAGTGATTTGAAAAAATTCTTTAACGCAAAATGAGTTTTAATATATTTATCTAAATATTTAATTAATTTAAACAAGTAATTTGATAATATAACTAATAATAACAAATATATATAAGAGTTGTATCAATTTGAAACAATGATGATACTATTAGATGAAAAAATATGAAAAAAGGACAGAGGTAGGAAATGAAGGGGGAATGGGTTATTTAATAAGTAAAAAAGGAGATAGTAGAAAGGTATTGAAAATAATAGCAATTTTGTTAAACTTTACATGATATTTTAATATTTCAATTTTATTAATCTAAAATACCGCTCCCACGCCCATCTGTCGTGCGATGACAAATTCAATAGTCGTCCAATGTCTGATTCCACTTTACCTTTTAAGTACTTATTCATCACTACAAACCACATAAGATAGTTCTGTAAATACTTTGTAGCAACTCCTCTGAATCTCATCATCCAAACCAAAAAATTAGTTATTTTTTTCTCTACTATGTTTACACTATAAACTGCTAATCCTTTTGTTTTACGTCTAACTAATATCTTTTCGGTTTGTGATTTAACTAATACCTTTTTGCTTGGTGATTCTTTCACTGCTTGCGTAAACTCATCGTTTGGCTTAAAACATATCAAATTTTTCTCTGATAATCTTCGCTTTAGCTCTTCTTTTATCTGACTATTTTGAACTCTATTTTCTCCAGTGTGTTTAAAAAGCAAATTACCTTCCCTATCTGTCATAACCAACACAGCAACATTGGGATGGACAGTATTAATAGCTTTCTCTTTTTCTTCTAAAGTTTTATATTTACGTCCTTTTTCTGAATATTGCATTAATAACTCGTCAACTTCTGTTATTCCAGAGAAATTAATTCCACCCTCTAATCCTTGAATGGCAGCCAAGATTTTATGTCTCCATTTGAAGCTTGTTGGTAAACTTATGCCAACTTCTCTAGCACAAGCTCTGAGACTTTTACCTTCTAACATACATTTTATATAATCCATTAAAAGATAATATTTATGTGAATAATAAACAAGTGATTTTGCAGTTTCTCTGAATCTATAGCCACATTTGTTGCATTTATAGACTTGTCTGCCATCACTCACACCAGCTTTAGTTACATATTCACAATCACATCTGGGACAAATAGGAGCAGTTGATAAAATCTTAATCCTCTGATAATCAAGAGCTGTCAATCTATTCTCATTGAGGAATTGATAGAGATTATCTAAAAATTCACGCTTGCCTTCTTTGGTCAGAGCAAGCATTTTTTGTATGTTTTCAACTGTATATTCCATAATTTTTATTTCTTACAAAATTAATAAAAATATTTGACATGAAAAGTTAAACATAAATATTTTTTTCCACCCTTTTTGACTTATACTTAATTCTTATTACCTTACTTTTTTAATTGTCGAAATAAAAATTGCACTGGATGCATAGCAATTCTTTGAGTACCTTCTTTTATTTGCTGACGACAGCTTGTCCCTGGAGCTAAAATAATCGCTCCTGGATGTTCCCTTATTGTTGGAAAGAGAACTAATTCACCTATTTTCATACTAACTTCATAATGTTCTTTTTCGTAACCAAAAGAACCTGCCATGCCACAACAGCCAGATGGTATTTCTATTATTTTGGCTTTTGGCACTATTTTCAGAGCGTTTATTGTGGGTTGTGTACTTATTATAGCTTTTTGCTGGCAATGTCCGTGGACTAATATTTCACCTTCATAATCGTTGAAATCTTGGCTTGATATTTTACCATTTTCTATTTCTTTACTAATAAATTCTTCTATCATCATTGCATTTTTTGCAATGCTATTGGCTTTTTCTTTTAACTCTAATGAACATAAATATGGATATTCATCTTTGAAACCTAGAATGGCACTGGGTTCTATACCTAATATTTCTTTCTCATTACCTCCATTTTCGTAGAATATTTTTATATTTTTATCTATGATTTTTTTAGCTTTTTTGAGCATTCCTTTAGATATAAAGGTCCTAGCACTTTCCTTATTAGGCACTACATCTATATGATAGCCTATGCCTGTAAGTAGTTTGATGGCATCAATTCCAATTTCCACGTCATTGTAATTGCTAAATTCATCAATAAAAAGTATTATACGTTTTTTAGGATTTTGAGGATTTAATTTTTTTAAATTTTTTTTAACATATTGATTAAGAGTAAATTTATACATTAAAGGGAAATTACGATTAGGTGCTACATTGAGAATTTTTTTCAAAAAACTATTAAATATTTTTTGTTTTAAAAAGAAATTATAAAACCAAGGAATCCATTTAAAAAATGATTGTATTTGAGAAATATAGGCAATAGCTAATGTTCTGAGTGGTATATGATGGTCTCGGTACCAATGTTGTAGAAATTCTGTTTTGTATTTTGCCATATCTACATTAGATGGGCATTCAGCTTTGCACAATTTACAAACTAAACATAAATCTAGTACTTCATAAAGTTCTTTGCTATCAAACAGATTTTTGTTATTATTATTTGTTAATATTTCTCTTAATGCATTAGCTCTAGCACGAGTGGAATTTTTTTCATCTAAAGTAGCTTGATAGGAGGGACACATGCCGCCAGTAGCCCAATGCAATTTATGACAATCTGCAGAACCGTTACATTTTTCTATTGCTCTAATCATTCCTAATTCATCTGAAAAATCATAATATGTCGTAATATCAGGCGTTGATCTATCCGGTGTGTATCGCATTGAGCTATCCATGGGAGGAGAATCAATAATTTTTCCTGGATTAAATATATTATTTGGATCCCAATTTTGTTTTATTGCTTTGAAAATAGAATAAATTTCTTCACCAAAAACTATTGGAATAAATTCTCCACGTAGCCTCCCATCTCCATGTTCACCACTGAGTGAACCTCTGTATTTTTTAACTAATTCTGCAGTTTTTTCTGCTATAGTTCTGAATCTTTTAATATCATTTGAGCTTTTCAGGTTTAGTACTGGGCGCAAATGCAGCTCTCCTGTTGCTAAATGTCCATAATATACACAAGATAGATTTAAACGCTGTAATTCTATATTTAAGTCTTCAATAAAATCAGATAAATCTTCAGGTCTGATAGCTGTGTCTTCTATGACAGCAACAGGTTTAGCATCACCTACCATATTTGAGAGTACACCTAGTCCAGCTTTTCTCAGAGCCCATACTTTATTCATATCTGGTCCGAATATCAATGGAAATGCATATCCAAAATGATTATCTTTCAATTCTTCTTCGATTTTTTTAGCTTTTTTTATAATCTCATCTTTATCATTTCCCCATATTTCTACTATCATTATTGCTGCTGGGTCTCCTTCTACAAAAAATCTATTTCTTTTTTGTGTGAAGTTTTCTTTTGTCAAATCTAGTATTGCCTTGTCTATTAGCTCCACACTTGTAGGATTGTGATTCAATGCTATTAAGTTTGCTGCAAAAGCATCAAATAAAGAGTTTAAATGTACACACAGTAAGCCTTGCTCTTGTGTTGAGAGTTCTATTAGGTTTAATTTTATTTCGCTAAACATTGATAAGGTACCTTCGCTACCAGCTAATAATTTTGAAATATTAAAATTATTTTTTTCTGTTGAGAAAATATTAGTATTTAACAAGCTATCTACAGCATAGCCCATATTTCTTCTTTTGACATCAGGATGAGGAAAGTTATTTTGTATCAATTTTACATTTTTTTCGTTAGAAAATAATTGATTGAAATATTTATAAATATTACCTTCTAAATTATTTAAACCACATTTATATGCGAAAGTATCTCTATCAATATCATTAAAAATCACTTCGCTGCCATCACTTAATATTGTTTTAACAGATAATACGTGGTCTCGTACAGATCCATAAATCAGAGAATGTGCTCCACAACTATTATTACCTAGCATACCTCCTATCATACATCTATTACTAGTACTGGTTTCTGGGCCGAAAAGTAGATTATATTTTTTTAATTCTCTATTTAATGCATCTAAAATCACTCCTGGTTCTACAATTGCGTATTTTTCTTTAGGATTTATTTCGATTATTTTATTGAAATGTTTAGATACATCTACTACTAAACCGCTTCCTACGACTTGCCCAGCGAGAGATGTACCTGCTGTTCTAGGTATTAAACTTATGGAATTTTCATTAGCAAAACTAATTATTGCTTTTAGATCGTCCACATCTTTAGGATATGCTACACCAAGTGGAGTTTCCTTGTAAACTGATGCATCGGTAGAATAAATGATTTTATGCAAGGTATCAGTATATAATTCTCCTTGTAGATTATTTTTTAGCCAATCAAAGTTCATTTTTTTAAAAAATAAAATTTATTTAAATTCTATAGGGAAAGAATTCTTATTAAGAACAATGCCCTTCATTTAGTAAATCTTTTAGCTCTTTTACTGGATTAAATGTAGTTAGTGGCACATTTACAAAAATTGTCAGCCAGTAACCCATAGCACCATTCCATAAACCTGGATGCTCTAGAGCTAATATATCTTTGCCTTTAAATGATTTGTCGGAAATAAAATATGTATCTTCCATAATATAATCTAAAAGATTAAATTTTTCTCCAACATAATTATATGGATAGCAAACGATATCTACAGGATTGAAGTGAGTAGAGCTATCCCAAATATTTTTTTGACTAGGATCATTCATATTTACCTGAGCAGACTCGATTATTTGCAATGATTCATCACCGTTTTCGTCATTAATGATAAAAGGTCCACCACCTGGAGCTCCAGTATTTTTTACCATACCAGCGACTCTAATAGGGCGATTTAATAGAGAAAATAGATAATCGATCTTTTCCATTTTGTCCAAGCTAAAAATATAATCATTTATGGGCTGTTGCCATTCATTTTTGCAATAGTTCAGCATCTCATCTAGGTCCATTTCTGATAGATTAGCATCATCTAGCATAATAAGGAATGACTGCACTTGTTCCACTACGTCCATTAATAAACCACCTAATATTTTTTTGTATTCTATAGTTTCATCTTTCCTATTGTCTAGTGTTACATTATCAATATTTTTAATAAAAATGATTTCCTCATTCAAATCATTGAGATTCTCTATCAGTGCACCATGACCACCTGGTCTAAAAATTATATTATTCATCTCATCTCTTACTAATTCTAAATTATCTTTGTATAGAGCCACTGTATCTGTACTTGGCTTTTGAAAACTATAAGTAATATTTATTTCAGTATCATATTGGTTTTTATAAGAATCTAAAATTCTATTTAAAAGCTCATTAAACATTTGCTCATGCTCAGGGCTAATGGTGAAATGTATATTTACACCATTATTATCTTTAGCATAATGAATGCCCTCTATGATATGTTCTTCTAATGCAGTACGATAGCCATCTGTATATTTATGAAAAGGTAAAAGAGCTTTAGGTTTAGCTTGTAAATTTAATCCTTCTTTGTCTAAAACTAGATGAACTATCAAATCGAATTTCCCCTCTTCAATAACTTGTTCATAGTTATACCCTTGCGTAGTTAGTATATTTTCTAAGTCTTCGAAAAAAGCAAATTTTTTAATATTATCAAAAAACCATTCTATCCCATTAATGCTAGGATGATCTTTATCAAAATTATCTAAATACTGATACAGAGCCTTAAACATACGTGTAGCAGCACCAGACGCAGGTACAAATTTTGTAATTGTGTAAAAATATTGATCTTTTTCAAATTTATTTTTGTAATAAAATTTTTTGTCATCAGTTAGTTCTATTATTCCTTCATTTATTGTAGCGGGTCTTAAAAGTTCAACAAATTTCATTCCAGATTTTAAGATTCCTATTTGTCTATTTACTTCTTCTGTGGTGAGGCCATGATGTGTGATATGATCGATATCTTTTTTTGTAAATTCCATAGCTAATTTGTTTATGCAAATTTAATAATTTTATTTCTTTGCATTAAAGGGATAAATCATATAAAGACAATGCTATATGCAATTAACAATGAGCTACTGACGACAATTTGAATTAAAAAATTAGAAAAACATTTTATCTTAAACTGATATAATTTATAGTTTAATGAAGTTTAAAAATTTTACTTAAATCTTTAATCCCTTAACTAATCACTTATTCACCTTGTCACCCCGTCAACTAATCAACATTTATTTTTAATTTGTGCTCATTTGTGTGCATCTGTGGACTAACTTAAAACTAATATCTTACTAAACTCCACATTCCATCACTTATCACTTATCACTCATCACCTATCACCTATTCTCCATTTCTCCCCATCACCTCGTCTCCCCATCTCCTCGTCACCCAGTCTCCCCGTCTCCTATCACCTATCACTAGCATCAATGACAAATTTTATCGTAAGAAGCTTTAGCCTCTAAATAACCCAAATTCATAGATTGTTGTAAATCGGCACATGCACTAGTCCTATCTCCATTAATATCCCACACTATAGCTCTATAATAATAAGCTCTACCGCTAGGATTTAGCTTTATTGCATTATTCAAATTTTCTAAAGCTTGAGAGTATAATTTTTTATTAATGTAATAAATGCCTAGCTCTTCATATGCTAAACTATTTTTAGAATTCAGATAAAGGGCTCTGCGAATATCATTCAGAGGATCTTTATTAATAAATCTTTTTGCCATTGCTCTATAAACATAAGCTGTGTCATAATTGGGTCTTAAAGAAATAGCAATATTAAGTGTATTTATTGCAGATTCATAAATTTTCTGATCAATGAATATTTTCCCTAAAAGCATATGATAATATGCATTTTTTTCTTCATAATTATTGATTAATAATTCTAATGCATGCTGTGCCTCTGGCAATTTACTATCTTTCATAGCCATATTTAAATAAGTAATTAACATTTCTCGAGTATAGAAATTATGAGATATCGCATTTGAATAATCTGTGAAAGCTTCATTATTTTTCATAAGCTCTAAATTAATATCTCCTTTTAGACAATAAGCTTCACCTATTAAATTACCTTTATTTATTAGATTATTACAATCTTTTAGAGCATTATCATATTGTTTTAAGTTTTTATAAATATGAGCTCTTTTTAAAAGATATTTATATTCTGTAGGTTGTTCAGAGATTAAAAAATTAATTTCATTTAGAGCATTCTCATAATCTTTTAAAGAAATATATGCTTCTACTAATAATGAATGTGCGGGATAGAAATATTTATTTTGAGAAATTACATCTATGAGGTCATTTATTGCTTCTTTATACATTTTATCATTATAGTAGTACTCAGCTCTCATAAATAAAGCTGGCGCATAATCTTTTTTCATAGTTAAAACCTGATTAATTTGGTTCATAGCTTCATTTTTATTATTTAAAGTCATATAGCACTTAGCTTTAGCTAGATAAGCGTCATAATAAAATTTATTCAAAGCTATAGCTTTATCATAGTAGACGATAGCTTGTTTGCAATTATTATTCTTATAAGCATTCTCTGCTAAAACAAAAAAATCATAAGCAGATTGCTGAGAGTAAATATTTGATATTAATGACACAAAAATCGCAATAAAACTAAAAAAATTTTTCATAGAAATTAGGTTATTAGACAAAATTAAAACAATAAATTTAATGAATAAAAAAATAAATGATTATTATTTATGAATTTTAAATTATTTTTGCATAAAAATATAAATTATGGCTGTAATAGAAAAAATTAGAAAGCGATCTTTATTGTTATTAATAGCAATCGGTGGAGCAATGGTACTTTTCATATTAAGTGATTTATTATGGAAAGGTGGTGGTGGCAGACGTAGAATAGATCCAATAGCTAAGATATCTAATGAGGCTATTCATTATCAAGAATTTGATAATAAGATTGCAGAGCAAGAGATATTTATGAAGTTGCAATATGGAGAAAATTACAATTTCTCACCAGAGGAAAAACATCAAATAAATAATTTTGCATTAGAACAATTGATAAACGAAAAAATTATTGATAAAGAATTTGAAAAAGCAAATATTAGTATTAGTGATGCAGAAATAGCTAGTTTATTCACTGGTAAATTAATTCATCCATTTATTCGTCAGATATTTACTGATCCTCAAACAGGTCAATTTGATCCTAGAGTAGTACAAAATTATCTAGATAATTTGGAAACTATGCCCGAAGATCAACAAAAACAATGGTATGCTATCGAAGGAGTAGTTTTAGACGAGCATAAATTTCAAAAATATTTCGGAATAGTTTCTAAAGCATATTATATTCCATCTAAATTAATTAATCAAAAATTAAATGATTATAATAACGAGCGCACGATACAACTCATGGGACTAAAATATTCCACAATTAATAATGATGAAATAAAAGTTTCTGATGATGACTTAAAGAAATATTATGATGAACATCTGTATATGTTTAAAACTGAACCATTTGTAGATATTGATTTTGTGGTTTTTGATATTCTGCCTTCTAAAAATGATTTAGCAAAAATAGAAGCTTACATTAAGGAAGCATACGATTCATTGAGAAATTGCAGTCCAGATAGAATCCCTATTGTCATTAATCAATTTTCTAAAATACCATTCGATTCTGTATATGTAAAAATAACTGATTTACCTCCTCAAGCTGATACACTAACTCATGCTAGTAAAGGAACCATATTAGGACCATACCAATACAATAATGCTTGGTACATCACTTCAATATTAGATGAAAAAATGATCTCAGACAGTGTGAAAGCTAAACATATTTTGATAACTTATAAAGGAGCTAATAGATCTAATGAGAATATTACTCGTACAAAAGAAGAAGCCGAAAAATTAGCAGATAGTTTATATAATATTCTCAAATCTACTAAAGATACTAGCCTCTTTGTACAATTTGTTAAAAATTATAGTGATGATCAAGGTAGTGTACAAACTAATGGAGATTTAGGTTGGTTTACAGAGGGTACAATGATAAAACCTTTTAATGATGCATGTTTTGCTACACCAGCAGGGCAATACACTAAGGTAGAAACTGATTTTGGCATACATATCATTTATGTGGAAAAGAAAACTGTACCAGTGCCAAAATATTTAGTAGCTAATATTGTGTATCCTATTGAGCCTAGTAGCGAAACAATGGATAGCGTTTACAATGTAGCAAATGGCTTTGCAATTTCCGCTAAAACAGCTGAAGATTTTGAAAATCAAATTATTGAAAAAGGTTATAATAAACGTATTGCCGAAAGAATCAAAAAAGAAGATTTAACTATTCCTGGTATAGAAAATGGTAGAGAAATTATAAGATGGGCATATAATAAAGAAACTAAAGTAGGTACTGTATCAGCTGTCTTTGATTTACAATATGAAAACAAAGAAGTTGTAGCATTATTAAAATATAGACAAGAAGATAAAAAGCCTTATCTGACTTTCGAAAGAGTAAAAGAAGAAATCCGTCCTTTTGTGATAAAAGAGAAAAAAGCAGATATTTTAGTTAAAAAAATTAATGATGCTAAAACAAATGATTTGCTAACATTAACACAAAAATTGAATGCGCAGTTAGATACAACATTGATAACCTTTAATTCATATAGCTTACAATTTTATGGACCAGAGCCTAAGGTTATTGGTACAATGTCTATTATTCCTGCTCAAAAGATGAGTGATCCTATCAAGGGTGAAAGTGCTGTATTTGTAGGTAAAGTGATAGAAGAATATCAACGTGCTAATTTAGATGCAAATACATTGAGAATGCAAGAGAACCAAATGTATAATTCTAAAGTCAATTACGAGCTAACTAATTCTCTAAAAAAAGTATATAAAGTAATAGATAACAGAACTTTGTATTATTAAAATTTTAAAATAATTAAAAAAAAATAAGCTCTAATTTTTATATTAGAGCTTATTTTTTCAAAATTCTTTTTTAGAATATTTTACATTAAAATTCTTAATTTTGTATAAAAATAATAATATGGATAAAATAGCATACAAAGTAAAAGATATTTCATTAGCCGATTGGGGACGTCGTGAGATAGAATTGGCAGAGAAAGAGATGCCAGGATTAATGCAATTAAGAGAAAAATATAGTAAAGATAAACCATTATTAGGTGCTCGCATATCTGGCTCACTGCATATGACTATAGAGACAGCAGTACTCATAGAAACATTAGTAGCGCTCGGAGCTCAAGTGAGATGGGCTAGCTGCAATATTTTTTCTACTCAAGATCATGCTGCTGCTGCTATAGCTAAAGCTGGTGTGAATGTTTATGCTTGGAAAGGTGAAACACTTCATGAATATTGGTGGGCTACTGCTCAAGCTCTTAATCATAATGGATTTGGCCCACACTTAATAGTAGATGATGGTGGTGATGCCACTCTAATGGTACATCTGGGTTATAAAATTGAGGATGATCCTTCTATTCTCGATAATAAACCTGCTAAAAAAGATGAGCAAGCTCTATATGATATTTTGAGAGAAATATATAATGAAGATAAAACTTTTTGGCATAAAACTGTGAAAGAATTAAAAGGAATATCCGAAGAGACTACTACAGGTGTACATAGATTATATCAATTAAATGAAAGTGGTGAACTACTCATACCTGCAATTAACGTAAATGATAGCGTAACAAAATCAAAATTTGATAATATATATGGCTGTAGAGAATCATTACTCGATGGCATCAAAAGAGCTACAGATCGCATGATAGCTGGCAAAACTGCTATGGTGTGTGGCTATGGTGAAGTAGGCAAAGGCTCTGCACAGGCTCTAAGAGGTGTAGGCGCTAGAGTTCTCATAAGCGAAATAGATCCTATATGTGCTCTACAAGCTGCTATGGAAGGTTATGAAGTTACTACCGTAGAAGATGCATTGAAAGAAGCTACTATTTTTGTGACTGCTACTGGTAATAAAGATGTGATATGTCTAGAACATATGATGAAAATGAAAGACAATAGTATTGTATGCAATATTGGTCATTTCGATAATGAAATTCAAGTAGATGAATTGCAAAATTTCCCAGGCATACAGCATACCAATATTAAACCTCAGGTAGATAAATATACATTCCCAGATGGGCACTCAATAATCCTTTTAGCAGAGGGACGTCTTGTAAATCTAGGTTGTGCTACTGGGCATCCATCATTTGTAATGAGTAATTCCTTTTCTAATCAAGTGCTAGCTCAGCTAGAGCTGTGGCAAAATGATTACAAAATTGGAGTTTATTGCTTACCTAAATATCTCGATGAGGAAGTAGCCAGACTGCATCTCCCGTTTTTAGGTGTTAAACTTACTAAACTGACACCAGAGCAAGCAGACTATATAGGTGTACCTATTAATGGACCTTATAAGCCAGAACGTTATAGATATTAATTTTATTGAATTAGGCGTTTAATTAATAACTAAATTATTACTGATTCATTAACGGTAATAACTATATTTCATAAAAGTGTAATTTTATTTTTGAAAATGTAATGGATTTTGTTTAAAAATTTCATATTTTAACATAAAACATGGTTCAGCTTTGCTCACCACAGGTTTTTCGATGGTCTGAAAAAGTGTTTTTAGACAATCTGACGGCTGGTAGTATGAAAAATTGCAGATTGCGAAGTATTTTCCTGTCAAGATACGATGACTTTAGTGCGGGCTATAATCCTTCACATTCCCACTAACTCGGCTATTAAATATACCACATGTTATCTGTTGTTAATAATCTAAAAATTAATAGATTTCAATTCAATCACAACGAATGAACTGTCTGGTTTGTAGTATGTTAAATTAACAAAGCCTAAATCCTCATTAAATAAGTATTTACATTTAAACTGTCCTAACTCTTCTATATAATTAGTATTCTCGCCTTCTAAAATCCAACATCTATAATTTTTATCTGCAAAATTATAGATGGTTGTATCAACTGCGTGTAAATATCGAGTAATTATTTTACCTTCAAGTATACCATCTTTGTAATCTTTATATTTTATTACATGCAATTCTCCTCTACTTTCATAGGTTAAATATCCTGGATTACCTGATGCAGGAAAAGGTAATATTTCTGTAAAACTTAAAAATAATTCTCTTGGCGGATGAATACTTATTTGGTTATTTTCCTCATAAGCAAGTGTAATTTCTGATTCTATTACTTTACCATTTCTTTTATAATCCCAAATAATTCTTATTTGATTAAAAAAATTCTTCTTCCCACTGCTATCTACTTTTAAAATCAGTGTTAAACTGTCATTGACATTACCTAATTTGTCATAATCAACTGCTGAATATGTCCATTCTCTACCAACTTTAAGAATTTTATTGTCAGAAGGACTTTTACTGGCAGAAGGACTTTTACAGGCAGAAAATAAAAATAATGAAACTATAAAAAAAATTTGAAAATAATTAACAACCTTTTTCATATACAATTTCTATTTTTTTAATTTCGTGCAGTTACTTGTTTTTTTGTAATCTACTGCATTGGCATTATTATTGACGAGATATTGGTATAAATGATTTAGAAAATCTCGTCTGTGATCCTTGGGTATTGCCATGTATTTATAGATGTTTTCAAGTAATTCTTTCATAATTATAAAATTTTCAATAAAATTAATAAATTCTAATGATAAAATATTTAAAATATAACATTATAATATTTTTCATACCTTTAATATCCTTTTTAATTTTTCTTTATATTTGCAAAAAAATTTATGTCGGTTTTTGCTTATATTGTATGGAATGTGGATCCTGTATTATTGCATTTAGGACCTTTGCAAATTAGATATTATGGTATATTATTTGCTTTAGGATTTTTAATTGGCTATTATTTATTTAGGTATTTTTTCAAAAAAGAGAAAGTACCTTTGAGTGAGTTAGATAAGCTATTTTGGTATGTTATTTTAGGAGCTATAATTGGAGCTAGATTAGGACATGTATTATTTTATGAACCAGATTATTATTTTAGTAACCCTTTAGAAATTTTTGCTATTTGGCATGGTGGATTAGCTAGTCATGGTGGTGCTATTGGCCTTTTGATAGCTTTATATTTATATTCTCGTAAATCTTTTAATAAAGATTACTTATATATTTTAGATAGGATGGCTATACCTACTGCATTGGCGGGGAGTTTTATTAGGTTGGGTAATTTATTTAATAGTGAGATATATGGCAGACCTACAGAGCTACCTTGGGGATTTATTTTTGTGAGGGATGGACAAACTATACCTTGTCATCCTACTCAGATTTACGAAGCTCTTGCTTATTTATTAATTTTTATTTTCCTTTTTTATTTATACAAAAAATATAATGGTAATTTACCACGTGGTTTAGCTATAGGATGGATGTTCCTCTTAACTTTTTTAGCAAGGTTTTTAATAGAGTTTATCAAATTACCACAGGTGGGTTTCGAAACTAAATTAATAAATACTATTGGATTAAATATGGGACAATTGCTGAGCTTACCATTTATTATTGTCGGCATTTGGCTTATTATTAAGGCAAATAAATCTAAAAAATTGGCAATAAAAACTAAAAAAGCTTAATGAAAAAATTTGTTATTTACTTTTTTATAATATTTACGTATTCTTTATTTGCTCAAGAGATACCTCTGAGTAAAGCATTTGTTAATCAAGATATTTTAAATAAATCTAATGTATATATTTCTGCTTTTGATACTATTTTTTATAATTTAAAAAATGGAGTTATTGATGGCAATTTTACTTATTCAGATATTAATAATTTAAAGATCACTGGGAAGTATAAATATTCTCATCCTTATGGTAAGTGGGTATTTAGTTCTCATGATTCAAAAATTAAAATTAAATTTATTGATCCAGGAATTATGAAATTTTCTAAAGTGAAGAATGCGAAAAGTAAAGTTTTTGCTGGCTTTGGGAAATTAGATATTAGATATCCTATAATAGATGGTGATTATTATGATACTCTTATTAGTACTTTACCTATAAAATGGGGTAAAATTAATGGTGAAGTAAGAGAAATGTATAGTGATAGTACTTTGCGAGCTATTTATAATTATAAAAATGGAAGATATCATGGCAAGCAAGTTTACTATATAGGTAATGGTAATCGTTGGGAAATAGAATATAAAAATGGACAACCTATAAGTAATAAAACATATTTTAATATTCGTGGTGATGAATTAAGAAAAATTAAACTTGCTGAATTTGATAAAAAAAGTGATTTCATCACATATTACGACCCAGCAGATGTCATTTATAATGTTAAATTACTCATAACTCTTGATAGTAGTTATAGACAATATCCTTTATTGACAAATAATGTAATAGATACTATAAATAAATTATATTATTTCAGAAAAATTATTACTTACAAAGATTATAATTTACAAAAAGAAGATTGGGGAGCTCATGATAGACCTAATATTTGGGATGTATCTACTGATACTGTGATTAGTAAAAACAATATTATAGGAATTGCATTGGTTGGTAATTTGATAATTTTACATCAAGATTTTCAATATAGATTACAGCCGCTAGCAGCTTCGTATGTGATAAAGTATGATTATAAAAATGAGCAACATTTTGATACTTCTCCATGGTTTTATATCCCTGAGTTAATGCAAAGAGATTTGATTTTACCGTATGGGTCTATTTTGTTTTTTCCTTATAAAATTACAAATTTCCCTTTAGGTAATACTCTATCTGATGAAATAATAATGGATCATAGTCAAGTGATGATTCTATTAGAATACATCAATTTTTTAAAAGAATTGTTTATCTTATTATAACATTTTACATTGATAAATACTATGGATTTAGCGTTTTAATAATTGCTAAATTATAAGATATATCTATCTATTATTAAGCGCTTGACACAATCATGTATAATAAGTTTAAATTAATTAATGATATTTCATTAATAATTTTTACATGCTTAAAATCTTTATTAATGAATATTTAATAAAAATATTTTCTAAAAATTAAATTTATAATTATTTTCTTTATATGATATAATTGAAAAGGAATAAATTGCAATTTTTTTTAATTCATATATCATTATCAAATTTAAACATTTTTAAAAGGAATAAATTTTATTTATAGAATTAGATCTTTTATGAATAACAAAATTATTATTGTGAATGTCTCAATAATAAATATATTTCTTTTGAGTGTAATCAAATAAAAAATCTTTTCTGGGAAATGATTTCTGCCATGAATTAAATTTAAAATTATTCTATTAATACAAAAAATATTTAGATATTTTTATTAATCTAAACGATTATTTCAATTAATAATTTTATGAAAATTATACCTTACCTAAAAATAAGCAATGATGTAATAGTAATAAATAGATTTTATTTTCTCGAAGCTATTAAAATTTCTAATAATTTAATAGCAGCATCAGGTATAGGAGTTCCTGGGCCAAAGATAGCTACCACGCCAGCATCAAATAAAAACTGATAATCTTGTGGTGGGATTACACCTCCTACAATCACCATAATATCTTCGCGTCCTAATTTTTTAAGTTCTTCTATCACTTGTGGAACTAATGCTTTATGAGCGCCTGCCAAACTAGATATACCGATAATATGGACATCATTTTCTACAGCCATTTTAGCAGCTTCTTCTGGAGTTTGGAAAAGAGGTCCCATATCTACATCAAAGCCAATATCAGCATAGGCAGTAGCTATTACTTTAGCACCTCTATCATGACCATCTTGTCCTAATTTAGCGACCAAAATACGTGGTCTGCGACCTTCTAATTTAGCAAAATCATCAGCTAATTGTTGGGCTTTTCTAAAACTTTCATTTTGACTAATTTCTGAACTATACACACCTGTTATTGATTTAATTTCTGGAACATAACGCCCCCAAGCTTTTTCCATTGCATAGCTTATCTCACCTAAAGTTGCTCTATATTTAGCAGCTTCTATAGCTAATTCTAGCAAATTACCTTCTCCAGTTTCACATGCTTTAGTAATAGCATCCAAGGATTGTTGTACTTTTTCATTATCTCTGGTAGCTTTGACCTCATTGATACGTTGAATTTGTTTTTCTCTAACAATAGTATTATCGACTTCAAGAATTTGTAGTGGGTCTTCTTTTTCTAGTTGATACTTATTAATACCGACAATAATATCTAAACCAGAATCTATGCGTGCTTGGCGACGAGCCGATGCTTCTTCTATTCTCATTTTAGGTATGCCCGCCACGATAGCTTTTGTCATGCCACCTAATTCTTCTACTTCTTGAATAAGTTCCCAAGCTTTATGAGCGATTTCATCTGTCAAGGTTTCTAAATAGTAAGAACCACCCAAAGGATCTACTACACGGCAAATTTGAGTTTCTTCTTGTAGAAAAAGTTGAGTATTTCTAGCTATACGAGCTGAAAAATCTGTAGGCAAGGCAATAGCCTCATCTAAAGCATTAGTATGTAAACTTTGAGTATGACCTAATGCAGCAGACATAGCTTCTATGCATGTTCTAGCAACATTATTAAATGGATCTTGAGCTGTGAGAGACCACCCAGAGGTTTGTGTATGAGTGCGTAGAGCCATTGATTTGGGATTTTTAGGGTTGAATTGTTTAACGATTTTAGCCCAAAGTAATCTGGCAGCTCTCATTTTAGCAATTTCCATAAAATGATTCATGCCTGCAGCCCAGAAAAATGATAATCTAGGAGCAAAATTATCTACTTCTATACCCGCTTTTAACCCAGTACGTAAATATTCTAATCCATCAGCTAAAGTATATGCCAATTCTTGCACAGCAGTAGCGCCAGCCTCTTGCATATGATAACCACTAATTGAAATACTATTGAATTTCGGCATATATTGAGAAGTAAATTTGAAAATATCAGCAATTATTCTCATTGATGGCTCGGGTGGATAAATATAAGTATTACGCACCATAAATTCTTTCAAAATATCGTTTTGGATAGTGCCATTCAATTGTTCTATTTTAGCACCTTGCTCGAGAGCAGTTACAATATAAAAAGCCATAATAGGAATAACAGCACCATTCATAGTCATACTAACAGACATATCTGCGAGAGGTATTTGATCAAAGAGAATTTTCATATCTTCTACAGAATCAATAGCGACACCAGCTTTGCCTACATCACCTACTACACGTTCATTATCGCTATCATAGCCACGATGAGTAGGTAAATCAAAAGCAACACTTAATCCTTTTTGCCCAGCAGCTAAATTTCTCCTATAGAAAGCATTACTTTCCTCTGCTGTACTAAAACCAGCATATTGCCTAATAGTCCATGGTTTTTGCACATACATAGTAGCATAAGGACCTCTAAGGAACGGTGGTAATCCAGCAGCATAATCTAAATGTTCCAACTCTACAATATCATCATAAGAATAAAAATTTTTAATAGGAATACTTTCTGCACTATTATGAATGACTTCAGCATTTAATTTTTGCTTAGGCTTATTATCTTCAAAAATTTTGATTTTTTTAAAATCAGGTTTCATATTTAATGTTTTAATAATTCAAACTAAATTTAATTATTTAATATTTAATATTTTATGAAAATTTTCCAAAGTTTCTAAAATATTAGATTTTATATGTATGAAATCATTTATTCCATTTTCTTTTAATATTTCAATACTTTCAGTAGGATTACCTGCGACTACTAGTATTTTTTCTGGATAATGTTCTCTAATAGTTTTAGCAATATTAATACCTAATGTGCCATATTCTAAATCGCTACTACATAATACAATGATATCAGGATTATGAATAGAAATTTGTTTAAGCATATTTTCATTAATATCGTAAGCATCTGCATCCATTATTTCATAACCAGCTACGCCAAAGAAATTACGAGAAAAATTAGCTCTAGCGTTACGCATAGTTATATCACCAAAAGGGAGCAAATAAACCAAAGGTTTTTTATTACCATTCAATGTGTGTTGCTCTGTACAATAACGTAAATTTTCAAATGGTTCTACAACTCTGAAAATTCTCAGTGTATTATCATTTTTAGCTTTATTTAGCAAAGGTTTCTTGAGATTAGAAGATATAGTTTCATTAAGATTTGGATAATTATTAATGCCGATTACATTAGTTTTTCTTTTTAAAAGAGCATTTAATTTATTATCAGCACTTTTTTCGATTTCATTTTTAATCCACAAGTTTTCCATAGCAGTTCTAAAACCACCTAAATTCTCTATTTGGATGAATAGATCCCATGCATGCTGAGCTATAGATTTGGTTAAATTTTCTATTAAATAAGAGCCACCTGCTGGATCTATAACATTATCGAAATGAGCTTCATGACGAAGTATTAATTGGACATTTCTTGCTATTCTTATGCTAAAATCATTAGATTTTTGCAGTGTAAAATCATGAGGCAAAATATTTATATCATCTGCACCACCAATAATAGCAGCCATAGCTTCTACAGTATTGCGTAGCATATTATTGTATACATCATAAGCAGTTTTATTAAAAATACCTGTTTTACTATGAATAGTAACTTTAGCTTTATCACTAGGCAATCCATAAGCAGTTAAAATTTTAGCAATTAGTAATCTAGCTGCACGTAATTTTGCTATTTCAATAAAATAAGTACTACCTAAACCTAAAGTGACTCTAAATCTTCTAATAGCCTGATCAATAGAGATTCCATGATCAGTTAAAATATTTAAATAATTTACAAGTTGAGAAAGAGAAAAAGCTAACTCTTGTACTGCATTAGCACCAGCATTATGGTATATATCTCCACTAATATTAATAATTTTAAAATCAGGATTCCAATTATTTAAATAATTAAATAAACCTATTAATTCATTTACATTGTCATCAAAACTATTGTAATAATTGCCATTTAGCAAATAATATGCGAAAAAATCAAAATTAAATGAACCATTTAATGATTTTAAATCAAAATTATTCTTTTGAGCCCATTCTTTAATTACCTGAACTAATATGGAATATGAGTAAGAAGATCTAAAATGAATGCTGTGATTGACTAAATCTAAGTTTTTCAATAAGACGTTTAAATCATCAATTTTATCAATATCTGGTACATCGAATTCAATAGCATCAGCACCATTAGCAATGGATTTACTAGCTATTTCATTAGCAATTTTTAGGTCAGTCTCATCAATATTTTGAATTATATTCCATTTTAGTTTTTTATCATTATAACCTCTTAAATAGGGATAAATATTAGGGTAATAGGTGAGATCAATAAGTCCTTCTAAATCTATTTTAGTATAAAAAGGTTTCACTTCAATGCCTTCATCTGTTTTCCAAAAAAGTTTAGAAATATCTGCACCTTTTAGACTTTCTTTTATAGTATCTTCCCATTGTTTAGCAGAAATAGGAGGAAACTCATTAAAAAGCTTTTCTTTAGCCATAACCTTTAAAATTTCTTTTTGCAAACTTAAATAGAATTTTTGAAATAAAAAAAGGAATATTTAGCAAAAAAAGGAGGGGAATATTTAAGGAAATGAGTGGGGTGGCGTGAGGGAATTATATAATACAAACATTTTTTAAATGTTTAAAATAGTATATGATATTTTACTTACTCTAAAATATTCATACCAGGCAAATCTATCCGAGGATACAAGGTTAAGCATTCTGCCAGTATTACTAATTACGCCTTCTGATAGGTATTTACCTATCGCTACAAACCACATAATGTAGTTTTGCAAGTATTTGGTTGCTACACCCCTAAACTTTGAATATATCCATCTGGTAAATTCCTCTGACTTAGCCTTCACTATAGCTGTGCTATAGATACCTCGCTTTTTCTTTTTGGCTCCTACAATCTCTTTGTGTTTTACTTTACTCTTTCTTATATGTCTAAATGCGTATTTGGTGCCGGTACATAAAACTGCATCTTCTGGAATTCTGCCTTTTAGAAATTTCTCAATGTCTTCTCGCTTAACTCTTTTGCTCTCAGTGTTCC
>LFTI01000042.1 GCA_001513285.1 Rikenellaceae bacterium DTU049 | reverse complement strand
TTTTATTTTTTATTTCTGCAAATTTACTACTTTTTCTCTTATTATCTAAATGCCTAATTCAAAAACATTTTTATAATTTTCTAATTGTGATAACTGAAAGTCCGATATCTCATTAAAATATTTTTCAACCAAAGATAGCATGCAATCTATTTGTTTTTAAATGCTGAAATAGATTTTTTCGAAATTATCTAAAAATTCATTATGTATTAAGCTATTGCTTGCGATAATTTCTTTAGAGAATAATACTTCATCACCACCAGTGAAATTGGTAATTTTACCACCAGCTTCTTTAACAATTATCGCACCACCAGCCACATCCCACGGGCTTAGTCCATATTCATAAAAACCATCTACTCTGCCACAAGCTGTCCATGCTAGGTCGGCTGCTGCACTACCTAAGCGACGTACACCGTGAGATACTTTTATGAGATGATAGAAAAAATCTACGTATTCTTTTAATTTACCAAAATCTTGATATGGGAAACCTGTTGCCCACAAAGAATTATTAAAGGTAGATGTTTTAGACACATGAATTTGTCTTTCATTCAGATAAGCACCATGATTGCGAATAGCATGAAACATCTCTTTATGCAGAGGATCATAAACTACACCTAGCATAAGTTCTTGCTCTACAGCTAGAGCTACACTTACAGTATAAAGAGGGAAATTATGAACAAAATTTGTAGTACCATCTAATGGATCAATGATCCAGCTAAGTTCATCTAATATTTCTAAACTATGAAATTCCTCACTCAAAAAACTGCTATTTGGCAATAAAATCGATAAACCATCAATTAATTTCTCTTCTGCAGTTTTATCTACATAAGAGACTAAATTGCGTGGCGACTTCTCCTCTACCCTATTCATGTCGAAATTTCGCCTTTCTTTTACTATGAAATCGCCAACTTCCTCGACTAGCTCTATCACTTTTGGCATTAAAATCTCTACTAAACTTTCATTTTTCATTATTCAATTATTTTAGCTATTATTCTATTATTCTCTATCTTTTCTAATCTTACCTTAGAAATTTTATTAATTAAATTTTCATCGAAATTACTAAAAACACGAATATAGTTCTCAGTATAACCACTTATAAAATCATCTTCTTTTTTTGTCTCCCATAATACATTGGCAGTCATATTTAAAAAATTTTTACAAAAATCTTCATGTTTCTTATTACTCAATTTAATCAAAGCAGTAGATCTTTGTTTTTTAATTTCTGGCGAGATTTTATCATCAAAATTAAATGATCTAGCTAAAGGTCTATCACTATATGGGAAAACATGTAAATATGCAATGGGCAAATCTTTTAATAAAGCATACATCTCATTAAAGTCATTATCGCTCTCACCTGGGAAGCCTACAATGACGTCATTAGCAATAAAAGCTTCGGAAATAGATTTTTTAATTGAATAAATAAGATTAGAAAAATCTGTAGAAGTATATCTACGTCTCATTAATTTCAAAATCCTATCGCTACCATGCTGCAGGGGAATATGAAAATGTGGCATGAAAACTTCCTCACTAGCGACTAAATCTATAATTTCTTGGCTTAATAAATCTGGTTCTATAGAGCTAATACGAAATCTCATAGGATAATGCTTATCTGCAATAGTTTTAAGTAAATTATAAAAATTCTCACCATCATTTTTACCAAAATCCCCTATATTTACACCAGTGAAAATAACTTCTTTTATGCCTTCGTCTACCAACTTATCTAATTGCTCTAATACTTCATCTATCTTAGCACTTCTGCTACGTCCACGTACATATGGTATAGTGCAATAAGTACAGAAATAATCGCATCCATCTTGGATTTTTAGAAATGATCTAGTCCTGTCAAGCGTACTAACAGCTATTTGAAAATCAAAACCATTAGAGATATAATCAAAATTTTCATTGTCTATAATTTCTGGCAGCAGCATTTTGTTTTTATTTCCTAGTGCCCAAGTAGTTTTATTAAAAATAGCATTATCAGAGGATAAATTATCTACCATACAGCCAATGAGGGCTATCTGAGCTGTGGGCTTTGCATTTTTTACTTTATTAATAATTTGACGAGTTTTTTTGTCAGCAGTAGCGGTAACAGTACAGCTATGTATAATATAAATATCCGCATCTTCATTAAAAGATACTATCTCATAATCCTTTTCTCTGAATTTATCTAATAAAAAAGAAGATTCAGCAAAATTAAGTTTACATCCTAACGTATGAATAGCAATTTTTTTATTTGCAGACATTGTAAATTTTAGAAAATTTCAATGCAAAATTAGTAAATATAGCTATTATTGTAAAACTTTAGAATGATAAGATTTTATCGCAATCTATAACCCATTGAGTGAATTCTTTCATATTACTCAATTGTACATTTGGTATTAAATCGCTCTCATTTATACCTCTCACAGCAGCGCAGCTACTACATACTTTTACCTCTGCTCCATGAGACAATATACTTTTAATCATTCGCTCAATATTATATTGTCCATCTGAAGTTTTTTGATCAGATTTAGCACAAAATATAGCATCTGCAAATAAGAAGACCTTAACTGAGACATTATCATGTTCTTTTTGCAATGTCATAGCTGTTCTCAATGCATTATATGGTCTATCATCACCATAGGGAGCATCATTAATTACAATTAATATTTTCATAATTTTTTATTTTTAATTTTTATTTTTGTGCATTTGTGGACAATAAATATCTAACTCGCCTTGTCTATAATTTTATCCACAAATTTACACAAATTAACACTGATAATTTAGTTTTTTTAAGTGCATTTGTGAACTAATTTAGAACTATTATTTTACTAAACTCCTTATCCCATCACTAATCATTAATCACTTATCAACTTATAAACTCATCAACTTCTCAACCATAATTTTAAATTTGTGTTCATTTGTGGACTATTAAAACCCAATATTTCTCATATCATTTCTGCAAAGACACCATCTTCGCATTTGAAAGTTTTCTGTGGATAAGACTGTATAGATAATAAATCGTGTGTAGCCATTATAATAGCTCGATTATTATTTTTTAATTTTATCAAAATATCCAATATATCTTTTGATGATGCTAAATCTAGGTTGCCAGTAGGTTCATCAGCTAAAATTAGTTCCGGATCATTTAATAAGGCTCGAGCGATAACTAGTTTTTGCTGTTCACCACCAGATAATTGATGAGGCATTTTTTTTCTTACATCTCTCAAACCAACCATTTCTAAAACTTCGTCTATTTTATCGTTAATTTGGTTTTTATCTTTCCAACCAGTTGCTTTTAGCACAAATTCTAAGTTTTTTTCTACATTTCTATCTATTAATAATTGAAAATCTTGAAAAATAATACCTATTTTTCTTCGTAACTCTTGAATTTGTTTAGGTTTGATGTTTTTTAAATCATAGCCCAGTACTATTCCTTTATCTCCATTAAAAGGTTGATCGGCATACAATGTTTTTAATAATGAAGATTTACCACTTCCTGTTTTTCCTATCAAATAGATAAAATCTCCTTTTTTCAATCTAAGAGATACACCTTGTAGAACTATTCTATCCTGTATGTTAATATTAGCATTTACGAGTTCTACTAATACATCTGAATTAATATTTTCAATAATTTTATTTTCTTTTTTCATATCACATTTAATTTATCATGTAAATATTTTCTAATATTATCAACAGGAATGCGATCTTGTAGCATACTATCTCTTTCTCTTATTGTTACAGTATTATCTTCTAAGGTCTGTCCATCCACTGTGATGCAATATGGAGTACCTATAGCGTCCTGTCTGCGATAGCGTCTTCCTATGCTGTCCTTTTCATCATATTGGCATAGATAATATTTTTTAAGATCATTAAAAATATTTAAAGCATAGTCATTCATCCCATCTTTTTTAACTAAGGGAAGAATAGCAACTTTAATAGGAGCTAGAAAATCTGGTATTTTTAGCACTACTCTAGTAGTGCCATCACTCAATGTATCCTCAGTAAATGCATGTGATAGCACTGCTAATATTGTTCTATCTAAACCAATAGATGTTTCTACAACATATGGAATATATGAATCTTGAATATCAGGATCGAAATACAACATTTTTTTACCACTAAACTCTTGATGTCTCTTAAGGTCATAATCTGTACGTGAGTGAATGCCTTCTAGCTCTTTAAATCCAAATGGAAAATCATATTCTATATCTACAGCTGCATTAGCATAATGAGCTAATTTTTCGTGCTCATGCCATCGATATTTTTCTTTTGGTATGCCCAATGATAGATGCCATTGCATTCTTTGCTCTTTCCAATATTCGAACCACTCTTTTTCTGTGCCTGGTTTCACAAAATATTGCATTTCCATTTGTTCGAATTCCCTCATTCTAAAAATAAATTGTCTAGCAACAATTTCATTTCTAAACGCTTTGCCTATTTGAGCTATACCAAAAGGCAGTTTTTGTCTAGAAGTTTTTAAAATATTTAAATAATTCACATAAATACCTTGAGCAGTTTCTGGTCTTAAATAAATCGTCATCGCATCCTCTGCAGTACTACCCAGCTGAGTGCTAAACATTAAATTAAACTGTCTAACATCTGTCCAGTTACACGTTCCACTAACAGGGCAAACAATTTTTAATTCTTCTATTAATTTTTTTAATCCAGCCAAATTGTTTTCTTCTAATAATTTTACTAATTTATCAGTAATTATTTTAGCTTCATCTATATATTTTTTCACTTTTTCATTAGTATCTCTAAATAATTTTTCATCAAAATTATCACCGAAACGTTTTTTAGCTTTTTCTACTTCTTTTTCGGCTTTTTCATAAAGTTTATTGATATAATCTTCTACTAATTGATCAGCTTTGTATCTGATCTTGCTATCTTTGTTGTCTATTAATGGATCATTGAATGCATCTACGTGTCCGCTAGCTTTCCATACTTTAGGATGCATCAATATAGCAGCATCTATTCCAACAATATTTTCGTGATACTGAACCATGCTTCTCCACCAATATTGTTTTATATTATTTTTAAGCTCTACGCCATATTGTCCATAATCATATACAGCAGATAAACCGTCATAAATTTCTGAAGATGGGAATATGAAACCATATTCTTTGCAATGTGATACTAGCTTTTTGAATAGTTCATTATCTTGAGCCATAATATTTATTTTTTGCAAATTTCGTAGTTTTTTATTTATTAGCAATATTATTTATGAAATAGCTCTATAATAATAAGTCAATAAACATTAAGGGACTAACAAATATTGCTGGGTAGTATAGCAAATAATAAATTTTAATATAACTGGTGAACTAATATTTAATGGGATGGATATATCATTAATATTAGTAATATCATAATTGTATAAAATTTTACCATCTATTGAGTAAATAAAAAATGATTTATAATTATCACAATTTTCATTAATATGAATTGATAAAGTTTGTGAACTTCTATCATAATTGTATTCTAACCCTTTATCAATATTATAATAAATAGCATCAGTAGCTACTAGTGTTTGGGTACCATCATAATCGATCTCTTCTAAATAATAAGTATTCCATCCATTTACAGGATTGTAATCTGTTTCGATATATTCTTGTAGCTGATTACTGTTACCAAAAGCAGGAATATTTAAAATCGCATTTTGTGAATTTTTAGTATAATTATTACGATAAATAGAGAAGTGAGACACATTCTGTTCAGAAGCTGTAGCCCATTTTAATTTAATTTGTTGATTTTCCATGTATGCATCGAAATATAATAAATTTATTGGTAAAGGACCAGTACCTTTAGCAATAGCAAAATCAGACATTACTGTAAGATTAGTTCGTTTAGCTCTTACCCAATTTGTACCATTTAGGTCTGTCCCCATAGCTTGATCTGAATTATTATGTAACCCTGCTAAAGACCAATTTGAAGATGAATTTTCTCTTTTCACTATTGTATGAGCAGCAGCGAAAGGTCCTTGATTTGTGTGACCACGTGATGTTATAGTAATATCATAATCTATTGTTGTAGCACCTTGTTGCTCTATTGTCCAATATCCATAATTTAATAATTCAGTTAATAGTGTTCCATTAACATAAAGTCCTAATCCTGATATATCTATTGGAGATATTGGAGTATTAAATTTAGCACTTATATAATTTATACTAGGTGCATTATTCAAATTAATATTTGCAAGCTCATAATATGAAGTAGTACCTAATGGTAAATCGTAACTACCTGTAGAAATAACATTGCGTTTGATTTTATTAGCAATGTAACTGTTTATACCGTATGAACTGATAGCATTGGGATCAGAATTTTCTATTATTACAAATGAATTATTATTTTGATTATTAATAATCCCTTTTGTTAAAGTTAATTGGTTTTTAACTATCAATGAACTATTGTCGTCAGCAAGAAAGAGATTAGCTGATGTTGTATTTTTATCTATTTCTACATTATAAAATTTTGCAGTAACATCATCATCAATAGATAAAGTGCCATTTTCAGAACCTTTAAAAAGAACCAAGCCTTGTGTTAATGAAAAAGATGTATTAATATTCATATTTCTATATACCCATAATTTGGAATTTGAACTAGAAAAAGTGAAAGTTCTTGTGGAATCAATGGTGATATCGCGACAGTATGCTGCATGATATAATATAGGAGTAGTGGGAGGAGCTGGGATAATAACTTCATTTGTAACACCATTTACAGGTATTATCACATTGGCAAGAGTATCAGGAACTTTAAGATTTTGCCAGTTTCCACAATCAAACCAATTATTATTTTTTTCTCCCGTCCATACATAAGCGCCACTAGCACTTGTCGAAATGCCATAACTTTCTTGATAATGACGATTGTCAGCGTAATATCCATTACAATCACTAAATGAAGTCCAATTAGCTGGATTATTTACTCTGCGTATCCAATCTATTTTAGAAGCAGTGTCAGTAGATCCAGTGTAAATAATAAAATCAGTGGCTACTCCTGGCATCATAGACATACACTCCAAACCCATTACTAGTCCCGATTCTTGAGTACTATTACCAAATGAGGTCCAAGAATCATTTGTATTAAAAGCAAATAAATAATGTCCTGGTGTATATGTAGCATCATGTGCATTAATTGCTGATCCTTTATACCACGTACCACCTTGTAGAAAGTAAATTTGATCGCCATTACTATTTAAAACCACAGAAGTACCTGCCCAACCTATATTAGTCATAGACCAATTATTATCTGGATAAACGCCTTCGAAGTATGGTGAATTATTTTTTAATCTAATGGTAATCACTGTACCAGCGGGAATCGTTCCTCCTGTACGTTTTATTAAATATGTACCTTCAGAAGTACCCCATTTATTAGTATCAACACGCTCGTAGCCATTATCAGTTATTATAAATTCATCATTTGTACTAATATTTTTAAAACACATAAAACTGATCTCATCATCTCCAGCAGTATATCCACTCTGACATGAAGCTATATTACTACATAAAGATAAAACAACAAAATCACCATCCTCAAATTGTGTAACTAAATAAATATTAAAAGCATTGCTAGTATCTCTTGTTAAGCCAGTTGCAAAAGCTATAAGCACTATGCCAGTATCTGTAGCACTATGAATAATACTATCAAAACTTGCTTGCCCATCACTAGCAGCTACAGTTATAGTATCATCTGTCATTGTTCCAGTACTAATGATATTTATATTCCCATTAAATGATGTATCCATATTACCACATTCATCTACTGCTGACACTATAACTGCTGGTGTCATTACTTCGTTTACTTGTGTATTAGTGGGTTGTTGTGTGAAAAATAACCTTGTTGCTGTTACTTGAATCTCATTTCGTGGTGATACAGACGAACTAGATGCAGTAGAGAAATTAGCCATTTGAGAGCTTGTACTAGATGATTGTGTTGATACATCTGCAGCACTAATACTGAACCTGAAATAGTCGCCTTCTTCATTCCCAGTACCTAATGGACAACTTAGTGTAAGTCTTACTGTTATTGTCTTTTCAGTATTATCTGAAACTGAAATACTTAATCCCGTAAAATTAGCATAAGTAGATGTGAGATTAGCACTACCATTCTGCAAAGAGCCTACATTTGTACTACCATCAAATAGATCAATAGATTTTATAGCAGTACTCCAGTTTATATTTGTACTATTATCATTCATTATCTTAATACCAGTAACAATTGTAGGTAAATTATCTGCATCATTTAAGCTGGCTCCTCCATCACGAATTTTAAATTGCCACACTTGTGTACCTTGGCTAGATGTGAGTGGTCCAGCTGTATTAATATTTGATGGTACATAAGTGGCTTCTGAATTAGAAACTGCCACAATATCTGAATAGCCTATCACACTAGATTTGGGTATGTATATATCATCAAATAAAGCATAGTCAGATGAACCAGTACTATGATTCCATAAACAACCCAGGTATTTTAAATCATAACTAGATCCTGTGTATGTGTTATCTGTAGCTGATCCAACTGATGTAGATGTATTTCGTGGATCTGATTGTGGAAATGCTGTAGAGCTAGATTCTGCATAGAGTCTCCATGTATTTGTAGATGGCTTGTATGTTACTTTTATACTAATATATACTTTACCATAATCACTGTAACTAATTATATTTGTTAAATTGCTATTCAAATCCATTCCTCCAGAAAACTTTACAAGTCTAATAGCATCAGTTGAACCGCTTTGACCAAGGACTACCGCATAACCATTTCCATCAGCATAGCTTGAGTTAGTACTACCAAGCACAAAGGCTATACCATAATTACCTTTATCAAAGCCAGATGGATCTGTACGTGTCTGATAGAAATTTATAGCCCACACCATTGAGTCCATAGTATTAGATGATAAACCTGCAGTAGTATAATGCGATGATATATCCTGATATGCCCAGTCTCTTCCCGTAGTACCTGATCCCATCTTTAAGTTATTGGATGAAATGGATATACTGGATGGTGATGATGTTTCTGTTTCTGACCATCCATTACCCACAGTATTATTGTCAGATCTGTTAAAATCATCAAGAAGTACAGTCTGTGCATCTATAGTGGTAATAAACATTAATAAGAAAAAGAAAATATAATATTTGATTTTCATATTTATTAAATTTAAAATGCACATACACAAAATTAACATAAATAAATAAAAAATACATTAAATTAATATTAATCATTTGTAAAAAAATAATAATTTTGGCAATTTAATTAAAAAAAATAATCAAATGAATACAGCTATAGATAGAGTTGGTGAGAGGCGTTCACTATTGAGTATAGGAATATTATTTTTCGTATTTGGTTTTTTTACTTGGTTAAATAGCATACTGATACCATATTTCAGAATAATATGTGAGATAGGATGGTTTGAAGCATTTCTAGTAACAGCAGCTTTTTATATATCATATTTTCTATTAGCCATTCCATCAGCATTATTATTAGAGCGAATATCATTAATCAGAGGAATATTAATTGGATTAGGTTTGATAATATTAGGTTCATTGATCTTTATACCAGCAGCCATATACAGATCTTTTCCTATATTTTTAATAGGATTATTTCTGCAAGGAGCTGGCTTGACTTTAATGCAGACAGCATCTAATCTATATGTTACACTATTAGGATCAATAGAAAGTGCAGCTAAAAGAATTAGCATAATGGGAATAGCAAATAAGATAGCGGGAGCATTAGGAGGTTTGATACTAGGAGGAGTATTATTTGGCTCTACCAAAGCACAAGACATTAGTTCACACCTTAGTCAACTATCCACAGCAGATAGGATCGTTTATTTAGATAATTTAGCACATTCTATTATATCTCCATACCTAATTATGGCTATTTGCTTAATAGCTTTAATGTTTATATTCTATGCTATGAAGCCAGTAGATACAAGAGAAAAAACAAAAAAACAAAAATACTCTTTCAGAGGCATACCTACACATTCATGGCTAGGATTTATAGCAATATTTTTATATGTAGGGGCAGAAGTCATAGCAGGAGATAGCAGCGTAGCCTATGCACAAACGTCTAATTTACAACCATTAAAATTATGTATCTCCAACTGGTGCATAGATTTCAGCACTCCGCACTATTTCACATCATATGTAATGACTGGGATGATAATAGGCTATTTGATAGGAATAGTTCTAATACCCAAATATATTTCGCAAGAAAAAATGCTTATGTTGTTTAGTATTTTAGGAATCGCCATAACAATTGCCATTTTAACATTACCGCGTAATATATCAGTATTTGCAGTTCCTATATTAGGTTTCGCACATTCTATAATGTGGCCTAGTATATGGCCAATAGCAATCAGAAATTCTGGTGATAAAGCAGAAATCGTCTCTGCACTTCTGATAATGGGCATCATAGGCGGTGCTATAATGGGTCCCTTTTTTGGCTGGTTAAGTGATAAAATTAATATGCAATATGCTTATAGCATTTTATTAATTTCTTATTTATATTTGATTTTTTATAGTAGGATCGGTGAAAGAGTGAAAAGGAGAGTGGGAGACGAGGAGATTGGGTGAGGGAGAGATTTGGAGACTGGGAGACGAGTGATAAGTGATAGGTGATAAGTAATAAGTGATAGGTGATAAGTGATAGTTGATGAGTTGATGAGTTGATGAGTTGATGAGTGAGGCTGGGAGAGGGGGAGAATAGGTTATAAGTGATAGGTGATAGGTGATAGGTGATAGGTGATGAGAGATGAGTGAAATGGATAAAAAGTGTGAAAAATAATAAATAAAACTGTTCTATATCGTTTTGAGTGGATAAAGTTAAAGAGGGTAATTTTATAAAAAAGAATTTTTTTTCATTGGACTGTTAAATATTAACCACAAAGTTAACAAAGAAGGCACAAAGAACACAGAGGGAAAATGCAAGTAAATTATAAACTTTAATGTTATTTTATTAAAAGATGGAATTAAAAGGGTTATAAATGGCACTTTGTGAACTTCGTGTAATATCTTGGTGCCCTTTGTGGTAAAATAATTTACCTACTAATTTACCCACAATAAAAGTTATAGAACTAATATATATATATATTAAGTTTTAATTTATTCTTAAAAATTATATTTATCTTTCCATAATTTTTTTAGATAATTTTTTAATTCATTTTCTTTGGAATTATCAGCAGGGAAATAAAAGGTAGTACCCGAAATTTCAGTAGGCAAACATTCTTGCTCTATGAAATGATTTGGAAAATCATGTGGATATTTATAACCTTTATGATAATTGAGAGAACGCATTAGTTGAGTAGGAGCATTACGTAAATGCAGTGGCACAGAGAGATTACCCGTTTGATGAATTAATTCTGTAGCTCTTTCTATAGCCATATAGCTAGCATTGCTTTTAGGAGATGATGCTAGATAAACAGCACACTCAGCTAAAACTATTCTAGCCTCTGGCATACCAATTTTATGAACAGCATCGAAACATGCATTAGCCAGCAGTAAAGCATTAGGATTAGCCAAGCCTATATCTTCTGATGCTAAGATGATCATCCTACGAGCAATAAATAGTGGGTCCTCGCCACCCTCTAGCATTCGTGCCATCCAATAAATGGCTGCATTAGGATCACTATTTCTAACAGATTTTATAAAAGCTGAAATAAGATCATAATGATATTCTCCTTGTTTATCATAAAGCAGAAATTTTTGTTTCACTATTTCCTCCACAGAGTCATTAGTTATTACCACAGCATTACCATCAGAGCTATCAACTAATAATTCTACTACATTATATAGTTTCCTAGCGTCTCCCCCACTATATGTAAATAAAGCTTCTTTTTCTTGAATATCTAAAGATATATTTTTTGATAAATAAAAATCAATAGCTCTTTGCAAAAGTTTTTCTAAATCAGAAATATCTAAAGGTTTGAGGACATATACCTGACAACGTGATAATAATGGAGAAATGATCTCAAAAGAAGGATTCTCAGTTGTAGCACCTATCATAGTAATAGTACCTTTCTCTACAGCATGTAATAGACTATCTTGCTGAGATTTAGAAAAACGATGTATCTCATCTAGAAATAATATAGCAGTTTTATATGGTTGAGCTTTTTGAATAATGCTTCTGATGTCTTTCACACCAGCATCGATAGCATTTAATTTAAAAAAAGGTACCTGTAGTTCGTCAGCTATTAACCCAGCAATAGTAGTTTTGCCAGTACCAGGTGGTCCCCACAATATCGTAGAAGGTAAAGTTTTAGATGCTAATAACTTACGAATAACACCATTTTTACCAACTAAATGTTCTTGTCCCACAAATTCTTCCCACGTTGTTGGTCTCAATTGCTCTGCTAAAGGAATAGACATAATGCAATTTTATTCTAATACCATAATAGAACCTTGATAAGTATAAAAGATAGTAGGAGTATGAGCATAAGAGAATAATATTTTATAGGAATAAACACCTGGTTTTACTCTTTCACCATTATAAGTGCCATCCCAGCTATCAGTTAAATTAGTAGTGTAAAAAATCTGTTTCCCCCATCTATCATAAATTCTTAATTCTCCAATACCAATAGGGCATTGAGTAAATATTTGCCAAGTGTCATTGATGTCATTTTTAATAGGTGTAAATGCATTAGGTATAAATATTTCACAAGGATCTACTTCTATAAATGCACAAGCAGTATCAGTACAATTACTATTAAACCCTACAACACATATTTCACTAGAAAATTTAGGTTCTGCTGTTATAATATCACAATTCAAACAACTAATCGAATTATCTCCATACCATTGATATTCAATAGCACCCTCTGCTTGCAGATCTATAATATCTCCTTGTAATATATGAGTTTGAGAAACAGTAAGTATGACATCAGGAGTAGGATAAACCTCTATAGTAATACTTTTAGATACATCACAATTCTGTACAAAACCAGTAACAGTATAACTAGTAGTATTCTCTGGAGCCACAATAATCTGGCTTGTACTATCACCAGTATTCCACTCATAACTATCTGCTCCACTTGCTCTAATTCTAGTACTTTCACCAACACAAATAGCTGGTGGAGAAGCAGAAATAACTAATTCTGGCATAGGAATAATGTTTATAGTAGCTTGAGCACTATTAGAGCAATTAACTAAATTTGTTGCTGTCACTGAATATGTAGTAGTAGCATTAGGAGTAACAACTAATGTGTCATTAGTATCTCCATTAGACCAAATATAAGTATCAGCACCACTAGCTATTAGAGAAACACTGTTACCTCTACAAATCGTAGTGTCTACTGGATTTATAGATACATTAGGAAGAGGATTCACAGTAATAGTAGCCTCAGCAGTCGCATTACAACTCAAACTATCTGTAACAGTAACAGAATAAACTGTTGTAGAATCAGGAAAAACTGTTATACTACTTAATGTTTCATTAGTATTCCACATAAAAGAGTAGGGATGATTACCATCTATAATTGTTGGATTTAAAGTAATGGGGCCCTCATTCTCACAAATAATAGTATCTGACAAATTTACTCTGAAAGGATTATCTTTTATCCATATAGTATCTGAGCTAATAATGCCACAATAACCTCCAATTGTAATAATAATAGATTCATCGCCTTCATCTAAAGTATCAGGATAAGCATATAAAGTATATGTAACAGAAGTAGAGTCTGCAGGAATAGTAGCTATAGCAGGCAAATTAGAGCAATCAACACCAATAGTTGCTGTACCAGATAATCCTAAATATATATTTGTAGGCACAGGCACAGGATCGGGATGAGAAATACTAATTTCTATAGGAGCACAACCCTCGTAGATAGTATCTTGACTAGCATAAGGACTAGCAATATTTATTACTGGTTGATTTGTTATAAAAGAATTCCTTTTAAGGAAAACACCACTATCATATATACCATCACTTACATCTGCTATGCATAACTTAATATGATATGTCTGACAGGGAATGACTTTGGCAACGGCTACAAGAGGTACAGTAAACCCATCAAATACAGGCTGCTGAGATGAATTACTCACATATAATGAAGAATATGATAAACTAGTACATCCTGATGGAGAATAACTAGTTCCTGGAATTCCTGGATTAACTGTATTAATAGCCACTGGTAAATCAGTGCCTGGAATCAAAGCAATATTTTCGTCCACATACATTCCACCAGAAGGATTAATACCAGAGATCAAAAAAGCAAAAATATCGTTATAAGAAGAACAAACAAATTCTGGATATTCTTCACTACCAAAAATGTAATAAAATGAAAGCATGGTATCTTGAGGAATAAAATCAAATTCTAGGACTGCCCCATCATTAGTATCATAGGATGGATTATTAATGATAGCATCTAATTCATCTACTCCATTACCACCCAAACTACTACTCATATGACTACCAGCACTTTGAGCTATTTGTGTAGCATTACCAGTGCATAATATTATCCCTTCATCCATTCCTAATGCTGTACTATTACCATTAGAAAAAAAAGCAAATTGAGATAACTGTCCACGATAAGTAACATTTGATACTGTAATACCAGGGCCAATTAAATAATCCTCTACCAATTGCTGTGGCGTGTATGAGGTATTAATATTTAATTGACCTAATAATATTATTGGTAAAAATAATTGTAATAATACCAGTTTCTTTTTCATATAATTTTATAAAATAATCACTTAATAATAATTACAAAATTAATCTAAAATTTTCAAAAACATTAAAAAAACATTAAAAAATAATGAAATCTTTATATTCAATATTAACTTAAATATAGGGATTAATTTTTTTCTTTACATTCATAATAGCATAACGCATTCTCCCAAGAGCAGTATTAATACTAATATTTTGAACATTTGCTATTTCTCTGAAACATTTATCCTCATTCAACCTAAGATAAATAACCTCTTGCTGTTTTTTAGATAAAGTAGAAACGGCTTGCTGTATCAAAACTTTATTTTCTTTTTTTATTAAAATATCTTCGGGAGAAATATAATTATTTACACTAATATTGTCAAAGACATAATTACCATTGTCATCATCCTCATTTGAAGGTGAGGTAGCATATTTCTTCTGATATCTGAAATGATCTATCACAGCATTATGAGTAATACGAATAATCCATTGTGCAAATTTACCTTCTTCTCTATAATTGCCACTTTGAATAGTATTGATAACCTTAAAAAAGACTTCTTGAAAAATATCATTAGTAATTTCTTTATTTTTAACTGAAACTAAGATATATGAAAAAATTTTTCGTTGATACCTTTTGTATAATTCTTGGAAACATTTTTGGTCTCCCTGCCTATAAGCTATGACTAATTCTTCATCGCTCATATCAATGTATTGTTTCATAAATTAAAAATTTTGATATAAGCGTAAATATTTCAGTCGATAGGCAAAAATTTTATACAAATTTATATAATATTTTTTAAATAAAACAAATTTTTATAAAAATTGATTAAAAATTTAAAATTTTTTACAAAGATAAAAAGATATTAATTGATTTAAATAAGTGTTAAATAAATAATAAAAAAATTAAAGTGAAAGCGTGAAAGGGATGATGCTGAATAAATACTCATTTATGTTTAACTTTTCATGTCAAATATTTTTACTAATTTTGTAAAAAATAAAAATTATGGAATACACAATTGAAAATATAGAAAAAATGCTAGCTCTAACCAAAGAAGGGAAGCGTGAGTTCCTAGATAATCTCTATGAATTCCTCAATAGTAATAGATTGACAGCATTAGACTATCAAAAAATCAAAATTTTATCAACTGCTCCCATTTGTCCCAGATGTGATTGCGAATATGTAACTAAAGCTGGTATAAGTGATGGTAGACAAGTCTATAAATGTAAAAAATGTGGTTATAGATTTAGAGAAACTGCAAAATCACTTGTCTATTATTCTCATAAATACTATCTTTTAATGGATTATATAAAATGCATGCTTGAGGGTAAAAGCCTCAGAGCCTGCGCAAAAGAAGTTGGTATTAGTTTACCAACGAGTTTTAAATGGAGACATAAGATTCTTTCTGCTATACAAGGATTAGAAGGAGGAATTAGTTTCTCTGGAATAACAGAAGCTGATGAGCTATTAATGCAATATTCAGAGAAAGGTCGCAAATATAAAACTCTAGTAGAAAAAGAGCAAGCTATGAATACTGTTCATCCCAATGTAGCTGTATTAGTGATGACAGATAGAGAGGGTAATTTGCTTTTGAAACACATTGGAGAAAATAGAGTCCAGAATAGTCAGATAAAAGAAGAGTTGAGGCGAAGAGTAACAGAGAAAAATTTGATATGTTTTAAGCCAAATGATGAGTTCACCCAAGCAGTAATAGAATCACCAAGCAAAAAGGTATTAGTTAGACGTAAAACAAAAGGATTAGCAGTTTATAGCGTAAACATAGTAGAGAAAAAAATAACTAATTTTTTGGTTTGGATGATGAGATTCAGAGGAGTTGCTACAAAGTATTTACAGAACTACCTTATGTGGTTTGTAGTGATGAATAAGTACTTGAAAGATGACGTAGAGTCAGACATTGGGCGACTTTTAAACTTGTCATCACACGATAGATGGGCGTGGAAGCGTTATTTTAGATTAATGAAGTCGAAATATTAATATATCATGTAAAGTTAAACAAAAATGTAGTTTCATTACCATCCCCTTTTTAATTTCCTTATCATTTTTAAAATATCTCTTCTCTCGGATATTTATCTTCTAGCTTGATAAATATTATGATATGATTGCTTCTACAATTAAAAACATTATACATAACATTAATGGTAATCCAAAACTAAATCCAGCTGTCTCCAATCGTTCAGAAGCAAATGTTGGAAAAACTACTGTAATACGTCAATGCTATTTCTGATGCTATACTACTTAGTTTTTTAGAAGTAGGAGAGTCTTCATTCAGTAATGTATTACCATAAATATTATAATTTGCTACTATGAACAATAAAAAAATAAACTAATTAGTATGTATTTCCACATTACAATTTTTCAGAAAATATGGGCAAAATTATAAAAAATGATTAATAGCATACGACAATACATAAACTATCAAACGATAATCAATATTTATCATGAATTTGTCATCCATTTAGATGATGTAATTCTTTTTAAATTTTTTACAAAATTATTTATAAGTCTTACAGACAAGTTTTATTTACTCTATTCCAGAGAAAAATTTCATAAACTGCACACGTTCAAAAGCGGCTGGATTTTGTATATTTTTGTATGATAGCTTACCAATAAAATCTTTAGTATTTTGAAAATTCTTTTCTTGCATCCATGAATCAATGGTTTCATTAATTTCTTTAATGACTTTGGCGCCTTTTTTGTATAGAATGCTAGAAATAGCTACAGCATTGGCACCTGCTAGCATAGCTTTTATAGCTCCTTCACCATTTTGTATGCCAGTAGTAGCACATATATCAGCTTTTATATTACCATATGTGAGTGCTACCCATCGTATCACTTCTTGTAATTCTGCTGGACTGCTAAAAATATCACCAGCTGTTAATATGAGATTTTTGATATCTATATTTGGTTTGTACATTCTATTAAACATCACTATACCTTTAGCTCCTGATAATTCCATAGAATATGCTGTATGTATAGGATTTGTTAAATGTTGAGTGATTTTAACTGCTATAGGTATTTTTACTAGTTTGGCTACAGATGTAACAATTTTAACATAAATATTCTCTATTTCTTCATTAGTTTGATTTTTTGAAGTAGGCAAGATGAAAATATTAAGTTCTAAAGCATCTGCACCAGCTTGTTCTATTTCTTTGGCATAGCTAGTCCACTCTTGACTAGTAACGCAATTGATACTTGCTATTATAGGAATATTTACACTTTTTTTAGCTTTAGTTATTAATTCTAAATAATCTTGAGTTGATTTTTCAGAAACATATTCTCTCACATAATCTTCAGTTTCTGGATATGGAAATTGCCCAGAATATTTAATTAATTTTGAGATTTCATTTCTTATTTCTTCTTCAAATAAAGATTTTAAAACTATTGCACCAGCGCCATTAGATTCAAATTCTTTAATTTTATCTATTGATTTTGTCAATCCACAACTAGCTACTATTATTGGACTTGTTAAATCTAATCCTAAGTATTTCACACCAATTTTTGACATATAATTTTGTTTTTTATTTAATGCAAAAATAAATATTTATTTTAATTATTTGAAAAATTTTTAAGTAATTTGCAATAAATTCATTTTGTTATGAAAATTTTAAAGTTTAAGATACAACTTATTTTAGCATTAGTAATTATTTTTTATACTTACCAATCTTTTGCACAGCAAACATATTATTTCATTTCTCCTACTAATACTAATAATGAAATCACAGACCTGTATAATAAAAAACAATTTAGCTTATTGAAACAAATGAGTGAAAATTTGCCAGATAATTTGTACTCTACTAAAGCAGATTATTCATATTATAAAGCATACAGTTCATATATGTTGCATAATAATGATGCCAGATCATTACTAATCGAATATATAGACAAATATCCATTACATGTTAATGTAAATTTAGCTAAATTTTTTATTGGTAATAATTATTTCTGGAGTAAAAACTATAAAAAATCCATTGATTATTTTAATGAAGTAGAAAATGATAAACTATCTGATAGTCTAAGAGCAGAACTATATTTTCGTAGAGGTTATTCATATTTCTCTACTCAGCAATATAATGAGGCAATGTTAGATTTTTCTAATGTTATGAAATATGATATATGGTTTGTCCCTTATGCACAATATTATATTGGATATATAAATTATTTAAATAATAATTATCATGTAGCATTACAAGATTTCAAAAAAATATCATCATTAACTGATGATTCTTTATTTCTGAGCTATAGTAATTATAATATTTTATATTTAGAATATTTGACTAATCAACTAGACAGTGTGATATTGCGTGGTGAGTCTATATTGCCTACAGCAGCAGATAAATATCAATCAGAGATACATCGTTTACTAGCTCAAGTGTATTGGTACAAAAAAGATTTGAATAAAGCTAAACTTCATTTAGATTCATATTTTGAGATGAATCGGACTGGTATTAATAGAGATGATAATTATTTAATGGGATACTTATGTTATGCAATAAATGATTATAAATGTGCAATAGAATATCTAGAAAAAGTGATGACAACTAAAGATTCTCTATATCAGAATGCAGCTTATCATTTAGGGTTGGCATATATTAATACTGGGCAAAAAAACTTTGCTCAAAAAGCTTTTTATGATGCATATTCACTAAATTTTGATACTTTAATTAAAGAAGATGCTTTGTTTAACTATGCTAAGCTTTCATATGAATTAGATAATGATCCGTATAATATAGCTATTAGTGCATTGCAAAAATATATCGAGGAATATCCTAAATCAATTAGAATAAATGAGGCTCAAGAATTGATTTTAAATTTATTGATGATATCTAGTAATTATCAACGTGTAATAGATATTATCGAGCAATTACCTAGAAAAAACCTAACTATTGAAAATATGTATCAGCGTGCTTGTCTCAATCAAGCTTTATTAGATTTCAAAGACAGACAATATAATAAATCAATATTAAATTTAAACAAAGCTATAAATTACGGCACTGATAGAAAAATAAAAGCAAAAGCTATTTTTTGGAAAGGAGAATCTTTTTATACTTTAGGACGATATGATTCTGCACTAGTTAATTATCAAACCTTTATTAATTATGGACCTTCAAAAGATTTACCTGAATATAATAAAGGATATTATAATTTGGGTTATTCATATTTGCTAAATAATAAGTATTCTTTAGCAGTAGATGCTTTTAGACAATTTATTGCTTTATCTGATAATGAACCCGTAAACATTAAATTTGATGCGTATTTGAGGTATGCAGATGCTTTATTATTAAATAAAAATATCGATGAGGCAGCTAAAATATATAAAAAAGTAATCGATGATTATCCACTAAAAGCTGATTATGCTTATTTATCTTATGCTAAAATTTTAGGTATTAAAGGACAATTAAATGAAAAAATTAATAATTTAGATTTACTAATAACAAAATTTCCAAACTCTAGCTATATACCAGAAGCTTTATATGAGAAAGGATTAAGCCAAGAGTTGATAAATGAAGTAGATGCTATAAAAACGTATAATAAAATTTATACATTATATCCAGATCATCCATTAGCTAATAAAGCTATGCTAAAAGAGGCATTAATTCTACGCAATCAAAAAGATTATGATAAAGCTATAGCTTTATTGCAACAATTAATAGTGAATTATAAAAATAGTGAATCAGAAAAAGATGCATGGATAGCTCTAAGGGAAATCTATACAGATGCAGATAGGATAAATGAATTTTTCTCTTTTGCCCAATCATATGGTAAAACCATTAGTTCAAGTGAACAAGAAGAGATGCTTTATAATACTGCAGAAAATAAATTTATGGCTAGCGACTATCAAGGATCTATAGCTGCTTTTGATCAATATTTGCAAAACTTTCCTGATGGAGCTTTTAGCATTAATGCACATTTTTACAGAGCAGAAGCCCATTATGCTTTAGGCAATTTCGATAATGCTTTACAAGATTATCTTTACGTTACTAATACAAATTCTCGTTTTACAGAGTCTTCATTATTTAAGGCTGCTCGAATATATTATAATCGTAATGAATATGAAGCTAGCATACCTCTCTATGAAAAACTGTTACAAATTGCTCAAGTTAAAATAAATAGAATAGAGGCTATGAGAAATTTATTAAAAGCATATGAATATATTAAAAATTACGATAAAGTAATAGAAATAGCCGATAATATACTTAATAGTCCAGATATGGATGAAAATGATAAACTACAGGCCAATATTACTAAAGCACGTATTTATTTCCAAACTAATAATATAAATGAATGTGCTCAGATATGTAAAAATATTTCAAATAATAAATCTGAAGTAGGAGCTGAAGCTACATATTATCTAGCATATATAGATTATATGAATGGTGATTTAAATGATTCAGAACACAAAATATTTTTATTGATTGAAAATTTCGCTGCATATGAAGATTGGATAGCCCGAGGATTTATATTGCTATCAGATGTTTATCTCAGTCGTGGAGATCTATATCAAGCAAAAGCTACTTTAGAACATTTAATAAACAATTATAAAGGTGATGTAGCTATCATTAATGTGGCAAAAGATAAATATAATAATCTTGTTACCATAGATGAAACAAATTCAAATCAGGAAGAATAATATTTTTAATAAAAAATTTATTACCTAAACGCCTATCACAATTACAAAAATATTTAATCATTCTTTATTAATTTTGGAAATTAATTTTATAGATTATGAAAGTATTTGAAAAAGTAAAAGATCTGCAAGAATATTTATCTGGTCAAAAAAATCCTATAGGTCTCGTACCCACTATGGGTGCACTACATCAAGGACATTTATCTCTGCTACAAAATTCCAAAAAAGATAATGCAACTACTGTAGTGAGCATCTTTGTAAATCCCATACAATTCAATGATAAAAAGGATTTCGACAAATACCCTCGTTTATTGGATAATGATCTTAAACTATTAGACAATTATAATTGTGATGTAGTTTTTGCTCCAAGTGTAGAAGAAATCTATCCAGAGCCACCACAAGAGAGCTATGATTTTGGCTATTTAGACAAAGTCCTCGAGGGAGCTTTTAGACCTGGACATTTCAATGGTGTAGCAATAGTCGTTAATAGATTGTTTAATATTGTTAAACCAGATAGAGCCTATTTTGGCAAAAAAGACTACCAACAATATATTATAATAAAACAGCTCGTGAAACAGCAAAATTTACCTATAGAGATAATTGCTGTACCAATAGTGAGAGAACCAAGTGGGCTGGCTATGAGTAGTCGCAATCTCAGGCTAAGTGAAAATGAATTACAAATAGCTCCAGAGATATACAAAGCTCTATATTTAGCCAAAAATTTAGCTTATAAGAAATCTATTAATGAAGTTAAACAAGCGGTCATAGACCATTTAACACAATTTTTAGATTTTAAAATAGAATATGTAGAAATCGTAAATGCTGATAATCTAAAAACCATGAATGATTGGAATGAAGGGAAACCGATTATTTTGATTGCTACTTGGCTAGGTGATGTTAGATTAATAGATAATATGGAATTATTTTAATTGTCTGGACCACTTATATTATATTAACTTGTTGCGAGTTATTCAGAAATTTGAGGCTCTGACATAATGAAATCTATCATTTTACGAATTGCTTGCGAGCGATGACTTATTTTATTTTTTTCATCTAAATCCATTTCTGCAAAAGTTTTTGTATAACCATCTGGTACAAAAATTGGGTCATAACCGAAGCCATTATTGCCACGCGGATGATCTATAATTTGTCCATTTATTAGCCCTTCGAAATAGTATGTTTTATCATTAATGATCAAGCAAATCACTGATTTGAATCTTGCTTTTCTATCCTTTACTCCGTTCAATTCATTCAATAATTTAACAATGTGCGGTTCGAAATTTTTTAAACCTACACCTGCATATCTAGCCGAATAAACACCTGGTCTGCCATTCAAAGCTCTCACTTCGAGTCCAGAGTCATCTGCAAAAATAGGTTTTCTATATATTTGATATATTGTATTAGCTTTTACAAAGGCATTTTCATTAAATGTGCTACCTGTCTCAGGGATTTCTTCCAAATAGCCTATATCTGTCAAACTTAAAATCTTAATATTATCTCCAACAATATTTTGAATCTCGTGAACTTTACCTTCATTATGTGTAGCAAAAATAAGTTCCATTTTTTTAGCAAAAATAAATAATATTTAAAAAAAATTTCAGAATTTTGTAAAAAATAATTATTATGAAAAAAGTAGTAAATATTATTAGAATATTAATAGGATTAGTTTTTGTATTTTCAGGTTTTGTGAAAGCAGTAGATCCTTGGGGATTTCAGTTTAAATTAGAAGATTATTTTATTGCATTTAATTGGGATATTTTTATGCCATTTGCACTAGCCCTTGCTATATTAATTCCAGCAGCAGAATTTATCATTGGTTTTGCATTATTAGTAAATTTGAAACCTAAATATGCTATATGGGGTTCGCTGATATTTATGGCATTCTTTTTACCTCTTACTTTATATCTAGCTATTACAAATGCAGTGTCTGATTGCGGATGTTTCGGAGAAGCTATTAAGCTAAGCAATTGGAATACATTTTACAAAAATATTATAATCACTGCAGCTATAATTTTTGTGATATGGCAAAGAAAATATTTAAAATCTTGGTTAAAAAATACTATGGAATGGATAATAATTGCAATCTCTGGGGTATTTATTTTTGGTGTATCAGCATATGGACTTGCATATTTGCCTATAGTTGATTTTTTACCCTACAAAATAGGTGTAGATCTGAAGCCTGATCCTAATCTAAAAGATAAATATTTCGTCATTTACAAAAATATAAATACTGGTCAATTAGAAGAATATCCAGCTAATCAATATCCATGGGATGATAGTCTATGGATGGCAGAACACGAATTTGTAGATACTAGAATAGAGAAGGCTCAAAAACCAGCACTCTTAATTATGACATATGATAGTACAGGTTATGATATCACTGATAGTGTGATGCTAAATAAAAAACCTACTATGCTCATAGTTAGTTATAATATTGAAAAAATTAATCAAAAAAATTCAGAAAAATTAAAAAATTGGATTAACTTAGCTGAAAAATATAATCTCAATACTTACTTAATTACTTCCTCAGATAGCAAATTAGTAGAACAACAATTAAATAATTATAAATTAAAAATACCTTATGCCTTTGCAGATGATATTGCATTAAAGATGTTTATAAGAGCTAATCCTGGAATAGTATTTATGAAGGATGGTGTTATCAAAGCTAAATATACCATTAATCATAAAGCTGATGAGATGAAAGTGAAAGAAGTTCTTAACTAATACTTAACTTATAATTTCTAATATTCACATTCTTTGACCTGTTACCTATCCACATTTATAAAAACAAGATTCAAATAATTATTAATTTTGTTAAATTTCACTAAAAACTAATAAAAATCAATGAGTTTTGAGATAAAAGCAATTAATGGAAAAGCTAGAGCTGGAATATTAAAATTGCCACATGGAGAGATAGAAACACCAGTATTCATGCCTATAGGGACTGTAGGATCAGTAAAAGGAATAATGTGGAATGATTTAAAAAATATAATAAAAGCTCAAATAATTTTAGCAAACACATATCATCTATATCTGAGACCAGGTACAGATATATTATATGAGGCAGGAGGCTTACATAAGTTCATTAACTGGGAAAGACCAATATTAAGTGATAGCGGAGGATATCAAGTGTATTCATTAGCCAATATCAGAAAAATAAACGTAGAAGGCGTAGAATTTCGTTCACATTTAGATGGCAGTAAGCATTTTTTTACACCAGAAAAAGTAATGGAAATTCAACAATACATTGGTTCAGATATTATGATGGCATTTGATGAATGCACACCACATCCTGCCGATTATGAATATGCTGATAAATCACTTGACTTGACACAAAAATGGCTAATAAAATGTATAGAATATTTAGAAACTCACCCAGCAAAATATGATTTTCCACAATATTTATTCCCAATAGTTCAAGGTAGTACATACCCAGACCTTAGAGAAAAAGCTGCTAATTTTGTCAGTCAATTTGATACATTAGGTTATGCTATAGGAGGGTTGAGTGTAGGAGAACCTGCAGAGATAATGTATGAAATGATAAAAATAGTGAATAATATTTTACCAGAAAACAAGCCTAGATACTTAATGGGAGTAGGAACTCCAGAAAACATACTGCAAGCTGTAGCATTAGGAGTTGATATGTTTGATTGTGTAATACCTACAAGAAATGGCAGAAATGGACAATTATTTACAACAGAGGGAATTATTAATATAAAAAATGAAAAATGGAGACATGATTTTTCTCCAATAGATATTCAAAGTCCATTAGAAATAGATCATACTACAACAAAATCATACTTAAGACATTTATTTCAAGCAGGTGAAATGCTAGGTCCTATGATAGCATCATATCACAATTTGGCATTTTATATAAGATTGATGCAAGAAATACGTTATCACATTATCAAAGGAGATTATGATAAATATTATCCTAAAGCAATAGAAACCTATATGAAAAGATTATGAAAATTAAAAAAATAGATCTTTATATAGCTAAAAAATTTATTAGTACTTTTTTATTAACTATTACTTTATTGATATTCATAATTATTGCTTTCGATTTATCAGAAAAAATAGATAAATTTATCGACAAAGATGCCCCAGTATCACTTATAATCACACAATATTATTTAAATTTTATTCCTTATTTTATCAATTTATTTTCAGCATTATTCATTTTCATATCTGTGATATTTTTCACATCTAAACTAGCAAATAAATCTGAAATAATAGCTATGTATAGCGTGGGAATAGATTTTAAAAGATTACTGAAACCTTATTTAGCAGTTAGTTTTTTATTAGCAATATTTTCATTTTTTTTACAAAATTTTATATTACCACCAGCAAATCAAAAAAGAATTAATTTCGAAAACACATACGTGAAAAGAAATCCCCAAACCAAAGAAGTACAAATACACCTGCAACTTGATAAAAATACTTATTTGTACTTAGCAAATTGGGATGTCAAAGACTATGAAGGTACATTTCTATCAATTGATAAGATTGATTACCAAACTGGAGTGAAACAAAAAATGATGTCTTCATTTATAAAATATGACAATAATACTAATAAATGGCAATTAAACGATGTTGTAATTAGAGAAATCCAAGACAGTACAGAACGATTGCAAAGATATAAAACTATTGATACATTATTGCCGATAACACCTAATGACCTAGCATATGAAACAACACTTTTAGAAACAATGAATTTCAATGAGTTGAATAAATACATAAAAAGACAAAAACAAAGAGGAGCGGAAAATATAAATGAATTATTAGTAGAAAGACAAAATAGATTTGCGTCCCCATTCGCTGCAATAATATTAACAATAATAGCAGTAGCATTATCAATTAATAAAAGACGGGGTGGATTGGGTTTAAACTTAGCTATAGGATTGGCTTTGAGTTTTAGCTATATATTATTTCAACAAATAAGTGTATCATATGGGGTAGCAGGAGTGATACCAACATTTGTAGCAGCATGGTTACCTAATTTTATATATATAATTATAGCAGGTTATTTACTCTATAGAGAAATATAAAAATCGACTAAGTAATAATTGTATTTATCATGTAAATTGTAATAATATAACTATTAAAATCATATTAAAAAATTAGATTTACTATAATTGTTATGGTATCAATTCTGAAAAGATAAATTGACAATACAAGTAACAACAATAATAAGGATAATATTATGTGAGAGGATAAGGAAATGATTATAAATATTTAAATGTTATAGATTAAATATGTTTTGGACATTAAATCACTGTACCGCTCCCACGCCCGCCTATCTGAAGCTACCAAATTCAGCAATCTCCCTGTATCTTCTATAATCTTATCCGCCAGATACTTACCTCTCACAACAAACCACATTATATAGTTTGTTAAATACTTTGTAGCTACTCCTCGAAACTTATAATATATCCAACCAACAAAATCAGTTATCTTCTTATGAACATTTGATACACTGTATATACCACCTTTCATCTTGTTTTTATTAGTTATTTCTTTGTGTTTGATGTGTTCTGCATTTACAGTCTTAAATGCTTTTTTATTGCTGCCACATACCACAGAATCTTTGGATATTCGAGATTTTAAAAAATCTGATATGTGGTCAGCTTGAACTCTATCATCTTCTAATTTTTTGAATAGTATATTTCCACTTCTGTCTGTAGCAGCCAAAACTGCTATTTTTGTTGGCTTTTTTTTCTTTAGCTTTTTTAATTCTTTCTTGTCTCGTTTCTTTTTACCTTTTTCTGAGTAATTCATTAGCAATTCCTCTAATTCCACTACTCCAAAGAAATTAACATTGTCTTCAAAAGATTGCAAAGCACAAAGAATTCTGTGTCGCCAAAAGAAACTTGTTGTGAGACTAATATGTACTATTCTAGCACATTCTCTCAAGCTCATGCCAGCAGACATACATTTGATATATTCTAACATTTTGCCCTTTTCATGAATGCCATACATAAAGGTGCCAGTTGTAACTCTGAATTGTCTTCCACAGTTTTTGCAACGGTAGTTTTGCACTCCGCTTTGCAAACCGTTTTTAATTACATGGCTGCTATTGCATTCTGGACAAAGTAGACCTGTAGACATTGCTTTGATTTTTTGATAATCGACGACATCTTTGCCTTCTTCAATCATTTTATCATAAAGATTGTCATAGAATTCACGAGTACCTTCTTTGGTTAGTGTAAATACTTCTGTTGGATCTTCAAATAAATTATTCATAATTATTTAATTTTTGCAAACATACTAATTATTTATTACTAGTAAACTTTATATATAATAACAATTTTTTATTCTAATTTGCATGTTTCACTTAGTTTTAAATATTATTTTTTCATATTAAAATTAATTAGTAATTTTGCAAAACAAAAATGTCCGATGGTGTAACGGCAGCACTGCAGATTTTGGTTCTGCCTGTCCAGGTTCGAATCCTGGTCGGACAGTATGATTGATTGAGAGGGGGCGCTTAGCTCCCTTTATTTTTAATTAAATTTATGATAGATAAAGCGTATATTCAAAAACTTGTAGAGGAAATAACAGAAGGAACAAGTATTTTTTTAACAAAATTAGATATCGATAATCTAGGTAAAATTAGTGTTTACTTAGATAGTGATACTAACCTTACTATCGATGATTGTGTAAAAGTGAGTAGATATATTGAGAAAAATCTGTCTCTATCAAAAGATGATTATCAGCTAGATGTGTCATCTCATGGTATAGGAAATCCTTTAACAAATGCCAGACAGTATCCTAAGCATATTGGTCATTTCTTACAAATAAAAACAATTGATAATCAAACAATTAAGTGTAAATTAATTAATTATGAATCAGAAAAATTAACAATAGAAATACAAAATAAAAATAATAAAAAAGAAAAAGAAGAAAAAATTATTGATTTATCACAAATCAAAGAATGTAAAGAAATTTTAAAATTTTAAAATTATGGCAACAATAAGTTTGTTAGAAGCTTTTAATGAATTTCAAGATATTAAAGGGATAGACAAAGAGACTTTGATGGAGTTATTAGACGAAATATTTAAAGGTATTTTAGAAAAAAAATATGGTGACGCTTCGAATTTTTATTTTGCAGTAAATCCAGAAACAGGTAATATTGAACTATGGAGAAATAGAGTTATAGTGCCAGATGGCAAATTAGAAGATCCCAATACTCAGATAGAATTAAAAGACGCTCTAAGGATAGAACCAGACTTTATGATTGGCGAGGAAGTTACTGAGCCTTATGGAATTGAAAATTTCTCACGTAGAGAAATTCAGACCATTCTACAAATGATGAAAGCACGTATCACTGAATTTGAAAATCAAGTAACTTTCGATAAATACAATGATCAAATAGGTGAGTTAGTTGTTGGCGAGGTGCATCAAGTATTAAAAAATGAGATAATAGTTGTAGATGAAGACGGCATAGAATTAATTTTGACAAAGGATCAAATGATACCGAGAGATCACTATAAAAAAGGTGATACTATTAGAGCATCTATCTATAAAATTGAAAATAGAGCTGGCTCACCATATATTTATTTATCTCGTACTAGTACTGAATTTTTAGCTCATCTAATGGAACAAGAAGTGCCAGAAATAGCTGATGGGTTAATCACTATTCGCAAAATAGCTCGTATACCTGGGGTGAGAGCTAAAGTAGCTGTAGAATCATACGATGACCGCATAGATCCTGTAGGTGCTTGTGTGGGAATTAAAGGCTCTCGCATTTTCCCAGTTATTCAAGAACTAAGAAATGAAAACATAGATGTAATAAATTTCTCTAATAACCCTAAATTATTTATTCAAAGAGCTTTAGCTCCTGCTAAGATAACTGATATTCAGTTAGAAGATGAAAAAGCTATAGTAATTGTGAAACCTGATCAAATATCTTTTGCCATAGGCAAAAATGGGCAAAATATTGAATTAGCTTCACGTATCACTGGTTATGACATTGAGGTTTATCGCGAGCTCGAAGAGGGCGAAGAAGAGGATATCGACATCCAAGAGTTTAGTGATGTTATTGATCAATGGATTATCAATCAATTAAAAACTATTGGTTGTGATACTGCTAAAAAAGTTCTCTCTTATTCAGTAAAAGATTTAGCTGATTTAGCTGATTTCGAGGAAGAAACTGTTGAAGAAATACAAAAAATAATTAGAGCAGAATTTGAATGAAATTAATTAGAAAAGTTTATTATGTTTATAAAATTATTAATGATTATAACTTTAAAATTTGACAAATTATATTTTTGAAAAATAAATATTAATTTTGTAGTGAGATTTTTATTATGAATGAAATAAAAACATATAGATTAAATCAGCTCACACGTGAGTTAGGAGTTACATTTGTTGAATTACAAGAACTATTAAAATCTAATGGTATCAAAGTGAATACTCCTAATGATCGTATTAGCGAAGATGCTTATTTGATTATTAAACAAAATTATAACCTGGATACTGAAAAAAATAAAACTGATGAAAACATTGTAGAGGAAACTAAAACTACTACTGCTGATAAAATAATTGAACAAGAACAACCTAAAGAAACTGAAAATGCTCCTTTTGAGATCAACCTTAAGGTAAAAGGTAAAATAGATCTGAACAAAGAAAATGAGAGAACTACTAAAGAAAAATCTATTTCTTCTAAATCTAAAGAAAAAGAAGAAAAAACTAAATCTAAAAAACCTAAAATTAAAAATATTGAAAAAAGCATAGATAAAGAGTTAGAAACTGATAATAAACAAGAAGTTGCAGAAAACCAAACTGAATCGCAATTAAAAATTACTTCTGAAAATATTACAGAAAATGAACTTGTAACTGAAAAAATAGTAGATCAAGAAACTCCCCAAGCAGAAATTTTAGATAATAAAACCGGACAAGAAACAGATATCACCGAAATTAACAAAGATACTAAAGAAATAACCACTGATATATCTGATAAACCGTATTTGCAAGAAATTAACTTAAAAGTTAAATATAAAATCGATTTAGATGAGGTAAGTCCTAAAAAAAGTAAAACTAATGGTAATGAGAAAAAACAATCATCTAGACCTAGGAAAAAAACTATAAAAAAAGTCGCTGAAGCTGATCAAAAAGGATTTAAAAAATGGGATAAAAACCATACCACTACAGATCAAACCAATAAAGAAAAACCAAAACCTAGATATTATGATAATAAAGACACTACTAATAAAGTAGGCGACAAATCTCAACCAAAAAAACGTGAAAAAACTAATAAAAAATTTAGAGATAAAGATTTTCAACATAGAAGGAAAAGAGAAGAACATGTTTTAACTGATGAAGAAATAACACAAAAAATTAAAGAAACTTTAGCAAAAGCTCAGGCTAAACCTAAAACTACACCAGCTCAGTATAAAAAACTTAAAAAAGAGCAAAGATTATCTAAAAGTGTTGATAATGAAGTTAAAAATGTTATTGAGGTTACAGAGTTTATTACTACCAGTGAATTAGCAAGTTTAATGAATGTATCTCCTACTGAAGTTATAGCTAAATGTTTTGATTTAGGTTTGACCACTACTATCAACTATCGTTTAGATGCAGAGACGATAGTCCTTGTTGCTGATGAGTTTGGTTACGAAGTTAAATTTATAAGCTTAGATGAGAAAGAAGAAGAAGAATATTATGACGATCCATCAACATTACTACCACGCCATCCTGTAGTTACAGTAATGGGACACGTAGATCATGGTAAAACAAAATTATTAGATTTTATACGTAAAACTAATGTAGTAGCTGGAGAGGCTGGAGGTATCACACAACATATTGGAGCATATGAAGTAACATTACAAAATGGTCGTAGAATCACATTTCTAGATACACCTGGTCATGAAGCATTTACTGCTATGCGAGCTAGAGGAGCTAAAGCTACTGATATAGCTATTATAGTTATTGCTGCTGATGAACAAGTGATGCCTCAAACTATTGAAGCTATCAATCACGCTCGTGCAGCTGGTGTACCAATGATTTTTGCTATTAATAAAATAGATAAACCTAATGCTAATCCTGAAAAAATTAAGGAACAATTAGCAAATATGAATATTCTAGTGGAAGATTGGGGTGGTAACTATCAATCTCAAGAAATATCTGCTAAAGAAGGATTAAATGTCGATAAATTACTAGAAAAAGTGCTCTTACAAGCAGATTTAATGGATTTAAAAGCAAATCCTAATAGACCTGCAATAGGAACTGTTATTGAATCTGGATTAGAAAAAGGTCGTGGTTATGTAGCTACAATTTTAATTCATAATGGTACATTACATATTGGTGATCCTGTATTAGCTGGAGTTTATTATGGTAAAGTAAGAGCTATGTTTGATGAAAGAAATCAACCTAAAAAAGAAGCTGGTCCTAGCTCACCTGCTTTAATTCTTGGACTTAATGGTGCTCCACAAGCTGGTGATAAATTGTTAGTTATGCCATCTGAGAAAGAAGCTAAAGATAAAGCTCTCAAACGTCAACAATTACTTAGAGAGCAATCTATTAGAGCTAAAAAACATATTACTCTTGATGAAATTGGTCGTAGGATAGCCATTGGTGACTTTAAAGAATTAAATTTAATTGTAAAAGGAGATGTAGACGGCTCAGTAGAAGCATTGAGTGATTCTTTATTAAAACTATCTAATGAACATGTGCAAGTAAATGTTATTCATAAAGGTGTAGGTGCTATTACAGAATCTGATATCTTGCTAGCTGCTGCATCTAATGCCATAATTGTTGCTTTCCAAGTGCGTCCCGCACCAGCTATTCGCAAACTTGCTGAGCAGGAGCAAATACAAATAAAATCTTATTCCATAATTTATGACGCTATAGAAGAAATTAAATCTGCAATAGAAGGTATGCTAGAACCTACTATCGAAGAAACTATCCTAGGTACTGCTGAGGTTAAACAGGTTTTTTCTATAAAAAAAGTGGGTAATATCGCTGGATGCATGGTTTTAGATGGTAAAATTGATAAAAATGCTCGTGTCAGACTAATAAGAAACGGCATAGTCATATTTGACGGGGAAATAATTTCTCTCAAACGCTTCCAAAATGACGTCAGAGAAGTACTTACAGGTCAAGATTGCGGTATTGGTATTAAAAATTTTAACGATATTAAGGTGGGTGATCTCATAGAAGCATATATCACTACCTCTGTAGAACAAAAATTATAATAATTATCATTATTTTGGTAATTATAAAATTTCATTATAATGGTAGAAGTTAATATTTTAGGTAGTGGATCTTCTTTACCTTTATATAAACGATTTAGCCCATCACAAATAATAAAAATTGAAGGGAAAAATATATTAATCGATTGTGGCGAAGGCACACAAATTCAATTGCAACGTTTTGGTTTTTCAATAGTTAATATAGATTATATTCTTATTTCTCATTTGCATGGTGATCATTTTTTTGGATTATTTGGTCTATTATCATCTATGCTACTATTAGGTAGAACTAAACCATTGACCATCATCGCAAATAAAAATTTAATTCCAATTTTAGAAATTATTTTTCAGGAAAAGTTATTTGGGAAATATTTCCCTTTTAATTTTATCCCTTTAGATTTTAATAATTTTAATAAAATATTAGAAGAAGATAAATTTGTAATTTATTCTTTTCCTCTTGATCATTCTGTACCGACTTGTGGTTTTTTAATTAAAGAAAAGCTGAGACCTAGAAATATTTTAAAAAGTTTTGTAGAATATTATCATCCTAGCATTAATGAAATAAAAAACATAAAACAAGGTGGAGATTATTTAGATAAAAATACTGGTAAATTATTGAAAAATAATGAAATAACTTCAGATCCACCACATCCATTTTCTTATGTTTATTGTAGTGATACAGCTTATAAATTAATTAATTATTCGGAAATTAAAAATCCAATTTATTTATTTGCAGAATCTACATTTTTAACTGAAAAGGTAGATGTAGCTAAATCAAAAAAACATATGTCTGCTGCTGAGACTGCTCAGTTGGCTGATAATATAAATGCTCAGTATCTAATTTTAGGCCATTTCGGCTCTGAATATAAATCGGTCAATTTGTTTCTAGAAGAAGCTAGTCAGTATTTCCCTCGTGATAAAATTATCTTAGCTTATGATGGACTTAAAATTAATTATGATAATTATAAAAAAATTGATAAAAATTTAAAATAAGATAAATTTTAGGTTTTTTAATATCTGATATAATAATTTCTTCTCAATAAGCTGAATTGTAAAAACCAATTAAAATCTAATATAAAAATTATTAAATTTAGTAATTATATTTCTTCATTTAAATGATTAAATAATATAGACATAAAGCATATAAATATAGACCAAACATTTGTTTATTTGATATAAAATTATTAATTTTGCATGATAATAAATAAACAAAAAAATTATGAATGAAAAAATTCAAGAAAATGGATACAATGCGAATAACATACAAGTATTAGAAGGCTTAGAAGCGGTACGCAAAAGACCAGCAATGTATATAGGGGATACTGGAGAGAGGGGATTGCACCATTTAGTATATGAAGTATTAGATAATTCTATAGATGAGGCTTTAGCTGGTTACTGTGATCATATAAAAATAATTATTCATCCCAATAATGCAATTACAGTAATAGATAATGGACGAGGCATCCCTGTCGATATGCATCCCGTAGAAAAAAAACCTGCATTAGAGATTGTATTGACAATATTACATGCAGGTGGTAAATTTAATAAAGATACATATAAGGTTTCTGGTGGGTTGCATGGCGTAGGTGTCTCATGTGTAAATGCTTTATCTAAAAAAATGATAGCTACTATCAAACGTGATGGTAAAATTTGGCAACAGACATATGCTTATGGTAAACCTATCACAGACTTACAAGTTATTGGAGAAACTATGGAGACTGGTACCACTATATATTTCGAGCCAGATGAATCCATTTTCCCTATAATAGATTATAAATATGATATTCTTTCAAAAAGACTAAAAGAACTTTCATTTTTAAATAAAGGAATTACAATAGAGTTAGTAGATCAGAAATCTAATCCAGATGATCCTATAGTAAATGTATACCACTCTGAGAATGGATTAATAGATTTTATACATTATTTAGATGAATCTAGACAAGTTCTAATGCCTGAACCTATATATATTGAAGGAGAAAGAGATAATATTAAAGTAGAAATAGCTTTAGAATATAACGACTCATATATTGAGAATGTACATACTTTTGTGAACAATATAAATACTATAGAAGGTGGAACTCATCTAGCAGGATTTAGAAGAGCTCTTACACGAACAATGAAAGCATATGGAGATTCACAAGGATATTTTGATAAAGTTAAATTTGATATATCAGGAGATGACTTCAGAGAAGGATTAACAGCAATATTAAGCGTTAAAGTTCCAGAACCACAATTCGAGGGACAAACAAAAACTAAACTTGGGAATACTGAAGTGGCTGGTATAGTAGATAGCATTGTGAGTGAACACTTATCATATTATCTGCAAGAACATCCTAAAGAAACTCGAGAAATTTTCAATAAAGTAGTGTTAGCAGCAACAGCTAGACATGCTGCAAGGAAAGCTCGAGAAATGGTACTTAGAAAAACTGTTTTTAACTCTGCACAACTCCCAGGAAAATTAGCAGATTGTTCTGAAACTGATCCATCAAAATGTGAGATATTTCTAGTAGAGGGAGATTCAGCAGGTGGTACCGCTAAACAAGGTCGCAATAGACTTTTTCAAGCTATTTTACCTCTTAGAGGAAAAATATTAAATGTAGAAAAAGCTGCTGATCACCGTGTTTTTGAGAGTGAAGAAATTCGAAATATATATACCGCACTTGGCGTATCTATAGGTACACCTGACGACCCCAAAGCATTGAATATAGAGAAATTACGCTATCACAAAATTATTATAATGACCGATGCAGATGTAGATGGTAGTCACATTACCACATTAATACTTACTTTTTTCTTTAGATATATGAAAGAATTGATAGAAAAAGGATACGTCTATGTAGCTGCACCACCATTATACCAAATTCGTCAAGGAAATAAAAAAGTTTATTGCTGGTCAGACGAGCAAAGAGATAAAATCTTATCAGAATGGAAGCAAAACTACGGAGATAGAAATATTCACATACAAAGATATAAAGGTCTAGGAGAAATGAATGCAGAGCAATTGTGGGAAACTACTATGAATCCAGATACACGTTTTCTTAATAGGGTTTCTATAGAAAATGCTGCAGAAGCAGATAGAATCTTTTCAATGTTGATGGGAGAAGACGTGCCACCTCGTAGACAATTTATTGAAGAAAATGCTAAATTAGCACAAATAGATACATAGGTAAGTAAAAATACTTCTAATGTAATGCTAATGTGCGTTCGCTTGAAATAAGTTAAAATTGAAGGGTGCAAGGCGTGGAGAGAAAGGGGTTGATAAAAAATAATTTTTGTTATACTTAACAATTTTAGAATATAAATTGTTAAGTATAACATATTTTATATTGCATTACTTTTTCTTACACTTTGATAAAACCAAAAAAAATATTTAATTTTGTCTAATTTTAAAAAAATTATTTATGAAAACTAAAATCATCAAATCAATAATATTTGCTTTAGCAATAATTATCTCAGCAGGTATACTAGGTAATGCATATAAAAGTAGAGTAAAACATATAAGTACTGTACAGGTGAAAGGTAAGGCAGATAAAGAAATTCATAGTGATATTGCTAGATGGGATTTAATGTTTAGTGTCAATAGTCCTGATTTAAAGTCAGCTTATGAAAAAACGCAAGCTAATACTGATATAGTATTAAATTTTTTAAAACAAAATGGATTAGATGATAATGAAATCCGAGTATCAGGTATAGATATTAATAAAACATACGAGACTGTTAAAGTTCAAGTAGGAGAGGATTATGAATATAAAAATAAATTTACAGGATATAGATTATTGAGGAGTTTTTATATAGAAACAAAAAAACTAGATACAATAAATAAGCTTGTAAGTGAAATAAGCACATTAATTGCACAAAATATTGAAATCATCTCCCAAAATCCAGAATATTATTATTCTAAACTCGATAGTGTAAAGCATGATTTGATAGAAAAAGCTTCTCAAGATGCCATAGAGAGAGCTAAAAAAATTGCTAAATCTAATAATCAAAAAATTGGTAAAATAAAATCTGCCAATATTGCACCTTTTCAGGTTACTGGCATTTATTCTAATGAAGACTATACATGGGGTGGTGTATTGAATACTTCAGACATAATAAAAAATTGCTCCGTTACAGTAACTATGGAAGTAGAAATAAAATAAATGGTTCTATAACGTTTTGAGTGGGTAAATAAAAAAATAGTAAATTTGAATAAAAAAGATATGA
>LFTI01000065.1 GCA_001513285.1 Rikenellaceae bacterium DTU049 | reverse complement strand
ATATTAAAGAAAGTTTTTTAACTCCTTTTCTTAAAAATTTTTTTATCGGACAACAATGATTAAAAACAAAAAGGAGATAAAAAATATCTCCTTTTTGATCGGAGCGGTCCGACTTGAACGGACGACCCCTTGCACCCCATGCAAGTGCGCTAGCCAACTGCGCTACGCCCCGTAAAGTAATTTTCCGATATTAGTAGCGGGAACGAGAGTTGAACTCGTGACCTACGGGTTATGAATCCGTCGCTCTAACCACCTGAGCTATCCCGCCAGAATAATTTTTGCAAAAATAATAATTTTTTTATAATAAAAATCATATCGTTATTCTTAATATTTTTTTGAATTTACATTAATTATTAACTTTATTAGATCCATTCTAAATTTTATAATAATAAATTGTGTGATATTTTTATTAATCTAAATAATATTTTTAAAAATTTGAAAAAAATTATGAAGAAAATTTTAATTTTATTATTTATTTTAGTATTATCGATTTCATTTTTTGGTTGTAACAAAGATGAATCATATGCTGATTGCGACAAAGAAATACAAGAGGTATTAGCTCAATATGGAAAACCAACTTTCGAACAGCACTTCACTAGCGAAAATACATCAACTTCACATTATGTGTTTGGTAAATTATTCTCTGATACATTAATTTCATATACTTTTACTTGGGGAAAAGGATACAAAGAATGCCAAGTAGTTGTAGAGACTCAATATTCCAATTTAAATTAATTTTCTTAAATTATTCATTATGATTATTTTTGCTAAAAATAATCATAATGAGCGTAAAAAACTACTTAATAGCTTTCAGACCATGGTCATTAGTAGCCTCTACTATCCCAGTATTAATCACAATTACGTATATTTATTTTATCAAAACAGAGTTTTCATTAGATATTAATTTAATAAATGGATTTTTAGCATTTATAGGAGCGGGTATTTTCCAAGCTAGTAGTAACATTATAAATGATTATATAGATTATAAACATCATGTAGATAAACCAGAATCTCTGGGTGGCGGTCGTATGTTAGTAGAAGGATATATCAAACCTCGATCATTTATTATTTATGGTTATTGCTTACTATTGGTAGGTATAGCTCTGGGCATTTTTCTAACTTTTAGATCAGGCTTCCATTTGCTATGGATAGGTGGCATAGGTGTTTTTTTTACAATATTTTATACAAAATTTAAATATATTTCATTAGGCGATTTAATTATTTTCATTATTTATGGTCCATTAATCGGATTAGGTACAGCATATGTAATGACTAATCAGCTAATATTTGATGCTCTGCTGATTAATATTCCCATTGCATTAATAGTCGTTGACATATTGAACTCTAATAATACTAGAGATATGATTTTTGATAAAAAAGCTAAAATAAAAACACCCGCTATGAGATTAGGACTAGAACGTGCTAAAACATATTATATGGTTTTAATAATTGCTGCATACCTATTTACAGTACTTTTAATATTCCTAAACCTTTTGCATCCGCTTTGTTTAATAGTATTATTATCATTACCTGTAGCTATTCGTAATATAAATATTATGAATAAAGTTACTTTAGATACATTAGAAGACATAACACATTTGGATGCTAGGACATCAGAACTTGTGATAGCTTTTGGAGTTTTATTATCAATAGCTAATTTCATAGCTGCTAAATTGATAATATAAATAAAACATCAATATTTTCTTCAAAACATAAAACTTTGCTTCATTCATTTTTTATAGTATCTCAATTCAAATTATATTTGTGACATAATGTCAGATATTTAATTACTTCTTTATAAATATCAAAAAATAATTAAACATATTTAAGTAAAATATACTTTTACCATTATGAGATTAATTAGTATAGATATTAATGAAATTTTAGCATAATATCACTTGTGGACTGGAAATTGCAGACACATAATTAATTAAAAGGAGAATAAAATATGAATTTAAATGATTTTACAGTAAAAGCTCAAGGTATAATACAAGATGCATTTCAGCTAGCTTTTGAGAAAAAGCATCAAGCAGTAGAGGATGTGCATATTTTGTATTCATTGCTTAAAAATGATGAAGATATTAGTCCATTTTTATTAAAAAAAATAGGTATCACTCCATCACAGATTATATCAAGGGTAGAAGATGAAATTAATAAATTGCCTAAAGTAGAAGGAAGTGAACAATATTTATCTAGCTCAGCAACTAAAGCATTACAGCAGGCTATTACAGAGATGAAACAGTTAAAAGATGACTTTGTTGCCGTAGAACACATATTACTAGGTCTTTTACAAAGTGGATCTACTGCAGAACGTATTTTAAAAAGTATGGGTGCCACACGTAAAGATCTTTTAATTGCTATACAAGATTTACGAAAAGGTAGCAAAGTAACTTCTCAAAGTGGTGATGAAAACTACAATGCTCTCAATAAATATGCACGAAATCTTAATGATCTAGCAGCAAAAGGCAAATTAGATCCAGTGATAGGTAGAGATGAAGAGATTAGACGTATTCTGCAAATTCTGAATCGTAGAACTAAAAATAATCCAATACTAATCGGTGAGGCAGGTGTCGGTAAAACTGCAATTGTAGAAGGATTAGCAAACCGAATAGTTAATGGTGATGTGCCAGACAATCTAAAAGATAAAATTGTTTACTCTTTAGATATGGGAGCTCTGATAGCTGGAGCAAAGTATCAAGGAGAATTTGAAGAGCGTTTAAAAGCAGTTATCAAAGAAGTAGTAGAAAGTGACGGAAGAATAATTCTATTTATTGATGAAATACATACTTTAGTTGGTGCTGGAGCTACTCAAGGTGCAATGGATGCTGCTAATATTCTAAAACCAGCATTGGCACGTGGAGAGCTAAGAGCAATAGGTGCTACAACTCTTGCAGAATATCAAAAATATTTCGAAAAGGATAAAGCCTTAGAAAGAAGATTTCAACCAGTTTTAGTAGATGAACCTTCTCCAGAAGATAGTATAAGCATTTTGCGTGGACTAAAAGAAAGATACGAAAACCACCATCAAGTGCGAATACGTGATGAAGCTATTATAGCAGCTGTAGAGCTTTCTCATAGATATATTTCTGATAGACACTTACCTGATAAAGCTATCGACCTAATAGACGAAGCTGCTGCTCGTATCAGATTAGAAATGAACTCTATGCCAGAGGAAATGGACGAACTTAATAGACGCATTAGACAATTAGAGATAGAACGAGAAGCTATAAAACTAGAAAATGAACCTAGTAAATTACAAACTATTGAAAAAGAACTTGCTGATCTCAATGAACAATTTAATACACTTAAAGCAAAATGGATGCAAGAAAAAGAAATAATAGAGCAAATACAACAAAATAAACAAAAAATAGAAAATCTAAAATTAGAAGCAGAACATGCTGAACGCTCTGCAGACTATGGTCGTGTAGCTGAAATAAGGTATGGACTTTTGAGAGAAGCTGATGAAAATATTAAGCTTTTAGAACAAAAACTAAAAGAAATTCAAGGAGATAAACCACTTATCTATCTAGAAGTTAATGCAGAACATATTGCTGAAATAGTTGCTAAATGGACAGGCATCCCAGTGACACGACTTTTACAAAGTGAAAAAGAAAAATTGTTAAATTTAGAAAATGAACTACACAAAAGAATTGTTGGCCAAGATAATGCTATCGAAGCTGTTGCTAATGCTATTCGTCGCAGTAGAAGTGGACTAAGTGACCCCAATAAGCCTATTGGTTCTTTTCTGTTCTTGGGTTCTACTGGTGTAGGTAAAACAGAGCTAGCTCGTGCTTTAGCTGAGTTACTATTTAATGATGAAAATAATATGGTTAGAATTGATATGTCAGAATATCAAGAGCCACACAGTGTTTCTAGATTGATAGGTGCACCTCCAGGCTATGTGGGTTATGATGAAAGTGGACAATTGACTGAGGCTGTACGTAGAAAGCCATATAGTGTAGTTTTATTGGATGAAATAGAAAAAGCTCATCGAGATGTTTTTAATATACTTCTACAAGTACTCGAAGATGGTAGATTGACAGATAACAAAGGTAGAACTGTAAATTTCAAAAATACTATAATTATTATGACATCTAACCTGGGTGCTGACATCATAAGAGAAAATTTTGATAATATGCTACCAGGTGAAGAAAATAGAACTTTCGAAAGAACTCAATATGAAATTTTAGAATTACTTCGCAAAACTATGAGACCAGAATTTTTAAATAGAATTGATGAAATTGTAGTTTTCAAACCTCTAAACAGAAATGAAATAAAAGCTATTGTGAGAATGCAACTAAATAAAGTCAATGAGATGTTAACAAAAAATGGATATACATTTGTATACACAGAAGAAGCTGTAGAACACATTGCAGATGAGGGTTATGATCCATTAATGGGTGCTCGTCCTATAAAAAGAGTAATCCAAAAATATGTTATTAACGAATTATCTAAAATGATAATAGCTGAAAAAATCAAAAATGACACTCCAATAGTTCTAGATGTCATAGATAATGATTATGTATTTTATAACAAAACTATAAATAATAACTAATTTTTCTAAAAATTTTTATTTCAATAAAATTGGTGCATTTTTTTAATTAAAATGCACCAATTATTTTTATTTTTTACTTAAATTTGTAAAAAAATGATTGTAATAGGTTTAACTGGTACACTAGGAGCAGGTAAAGATACAGTAGTTAATTACCTTATAAAAAATGAAGATTTCCAACACTTAAGTGTTCGCAAATTTTTAATAAAAGAATTGCAAAAACGTAATTTGCCAATAAATAGAGATACCATGAGAAAATTAGCTAATGAGCTAAGAGAGAAATATGGCACTGCGTACATTGTAGAAAAATTATATACAGAAGCTCTTAAATCTAATAAAAATGCTATTATCGAAAGCATAAGGTCTATAGGAGAAGTAGAAACATTAAAAAGTAAAAAAAATTTTTTCTTAATAGCAATAGATGCAGATCCTAAAATCAGATATTCACGCATACAACAACGTGGTTCAGAGACTGATAATGTGGATTATGCCACTTTCATTGCACAAGAAAATGAAGAAATGCAAAATGATGATCCCAATAAACAAAACATAATTAAATGTATGGAACTAGCTGATTATTATATTGAAAATAATGGCACTTATCAGCAATTATATGATCAAATATCTATAGTTTTAAAAGAAATAAAATCAAAAGTAAATAGTAAAGAAAAAGGTCAGATATATCATAGACCTAGCTGGGATGAGTATTTCATCGAAATAATGAATACTGTAGCTACGAGAGCTACTTGTGATAGAGGTAGAGCTGGATGCGTCATTGTAAAAGATAAAAGGATACTTGTAACTGGATACGTAGGTGCACCAAGTGGCTTGCCACATTGTGATGAGGTTGGTCATCTTTTTAAAAAAGTAATTCACGAGGATGGTTCTATTACTCAACATTGCGTTAGAACAGTTCATGCAGAACAAAATGCCATAGCTCAAGCAGCTAGATTTGGGATATCTCTCGATGACTCCACTCTATATGTGAAAATGACACCTTGCCGATCTTGTGCTATGCTTATAATTAATAGTGGCATTAAGCGTGTAGTATGCGAATATCGATATCATGCTGGTAAAGAAAGCGAAGCCCTTTTTAATCAAGCTAATATACAACTTGATTTTATCAATGATGAAATTCTATCATATCAAAATCAAAAATTAGATTCTGAACAAAATAAGGATTAATTTAATTTTTTTGTATCAAAAGTATTCCATCTCCTATAGGTAAAGTTATTTGCTTTATTTGTTTAGGATACAAAAATTGTAATTCATCGACTTTATTTTTTAGTTCCTGGATATTAAGCGTTTTTTTATCTTTTGACTGTTTTTCTAATTTCCCATACCAATTAATATTATCAAAAATCATTATGCCATCATTATTTAAGATTTCAAAACATATATCTAAGTAACTAGGATAATTTATTTTATCAGCATCTACATAAATTATATCAAAATTTTCTTTAAAATTAGGCAAAATATTCAATGCTTCATCAAAAAAAACTTTAATTTTATTTTTAACATCAGCCAATGCTATGTGCTCATTAATCAATTCAGCATATTCTTTATGTTTTTCTATTGTATAAATGAGAGCCTCTGCATCAGTACTTTTAGCAAATAATATAGAAGTAAAAGCAGTGAAGGTGCCAATTTCCAATATTTTTTTTATATTTTTACTTTTAGCTAATAAATATAAAAATTCTGCAGTATATGGATGGGTTAACATCTGAGGATAAGCAGTTTTAATCCATGTATTTCTAATAATTTCATAAAAAATAGGATCATTCAAAAAGCCCAACTCTCTATTTTCTAATAGAGAAAAAAATTCATCATTTATCATGGTTCTATAACGCGTTTATTGTGGGTAAATTATTTTACCACAAAGGGCACCAAGATATTACACAAAGTTCACAAAGTGACATTTTTAAACTTTTTAATTCTATAATTCTCTGTGTTCTTTGTGCATTCTTTGAGAACTCTGTGGTTAACATTTAACTGTTCAATAATAAAAAAATTATTTTTTTTACAATTACTCTTTTTTAATCTTTACACATATAAAACGTTATAGAACCATCATCATATTAAAATAATATAGATTAAAGCAATAAGAAATTTATTAGAAAATAAATTAAGATAATAATTCTTCAGTAACTAAATCATCAATGAAATCATTAAAATTATTTAAAATTTCATTTTCGTTAAACATATTGATAACTGGTATATCAAGAGATTTAGAAAATTCAACTAGCTCTGGATTAACGTTTTCATTTAAAATCATTGCTGCATCACTATGCATCAATGCATCTTTCATCAGATTAATATAATTGCTTTTTTTAGAAATATTCGGGAATAAATCAGCAGATAAATCATCAAATAATAATTTATCTAGGAAATTATCAGATAAAGATTCATTAAATTCATCATTATGAATAGCAAGGACGATTTTTGCATCGCTAAACAATGGATGTTTAGAATAAACAAATTTAACCATCGGAGCAAGTAGAGCACTCATCCAACCATGCAAAACAACTATATTAGGAGACCAACCTAATTTTTTAATACTTTCTGCTACACTTCTTGTAAAAAAAATAGCTCTTTCGCCATTATCATTAAAAAATGAATTATTATCGTCTCTTAAAGTAAATTTTCTTTGAAAAAAGTCAGGATTTTCTATAAAATAAACTTGAATGCTAGTATTAGGCATACGAGCTACTTTAATAATTAAAATATGATCATTATTTTCTATGATAATATTAATACCTGATAACCTTATTACCTCGTGTAAATTATATCTTCTTTCATTGATACAACCATATCTAGGCATAAAAACTCTAACATCTTTTCCATTTTTTTCTGCATTTTCTGGTAATAATCTACTAATTTTGGATAATTCATTTTCTTTTACAAAAGGAAAAATTTCTTGACTTACAAATAACACTCTTGTTTTTTCCATTATTATATAATTTTTTTATAATTTTATTAATAAAATAACTTTACTACAAAGATACAAAATTTTTTTGAATTGAGAATTTAAAAATAATATATAACTATTTAAAAATCAATTTTATTATTTAATAAAAATATTATAAATTTGTTTTAATATTTATTGCAAATAATAATTTTCTGTTATTTTTGCAATTAAGAAATTAAAAATTATGAAAACATTTGTTTTTAGTGTAAAAAGTCCTAAAGTAGAAGATTTCGAAATAATAATAGAAATATTAGCTAATCAGACATTTGAAGATTTTTTTAATTCCCTCAAACAAGCAATAGGCTTTAACGATAATGAATTATCTTCCTTCTATCTATGTAATAGCGTTTGGAAACCCCTAAAAGAAATAGTATTGATAGATATGGGACAAGAAAACAACGATGAAGACAAAGCATTAATAATGTCTAAAACTAAAATTAATATTATAGAAGATCCACATCAAAAATTACTTTTTGTTTATGATTATTTAAAAAATCATGAATTTAATATTGAATTAATAAAAATCAAAGATAGTGAACCTACTATCAAATACCCTCATATTGTCAAAAAAATCGGGAAATATATGGAAACAATTACACCCCCTATACCATCATCTATTTTAATAAACGAACAAATAGCAGAAGAAACTCCCGACGAAGACGAAGATGAAAATGAAGAAATGATAGAAGTCATTGATGAATCAACTAATGAGGTAGATGTTAATGAAGATATAGTATCAAAAGAAGATGAAATGGAAGAACATTTTTATGAAGACATGGCAGATATGGATTTCGATGAAAATGAAGAAGAAAGACCTATAGATGATGATGATATATTGATATAAAATCCTATAAAAATGAATTTATTAGAAATATTTGATAAAGAAGCAAAAAACAAAAATATCTTAATCATTGGCGATATAATGCTAGATAGATACATATGGGGCGATGTAGTACGTATATCACCTGAGGCACCAGTACCAGTAGTTAATGTAACAAAAATAGAAAACCGTCTAGGAGGTTCTGCAAATGTAGCATTAAACATTCAATCATTAGGTGCTAATCCATTATTGATAGGAGTTATAGGAAATGATACTAGTGGCAATGAGTTTATAAAACTGATGAAATCTCAAAAAATGAATGCGGAAGGTCTGATAACAACATCAGATCGACAAACTATTACAAAAACTCGTATTATGGGTAATAGCATACAAATGTTACGAGTAGATGAAGAAAATAATAAAAATTTGCCAGATGCACTGAGACAACAAGTACTTTTGCGAATCACAAATTTATTAGAAAAATATAAAATAGATGCAATAATATTTCAAGATTATGACAAGGGGGTAATAGATGCTCTACTAATAAAACATATAGTACAATTAGCTAAAACATATAATATACCTGTATGTGTAGATCCTAAAAAAAGGAATTTCAATAACTATAATGACGTTACACTATTTAAACCAAACTTAAAAGAATTTAGAGAAGGTATAAACTGGAATGATGAAATATTTAATATGAATACGCTTTTTGACAAAATTCACCAATTTAGAGAAGAAAAAAATATTAAATATGTAATGGTAACATTAGGCGACAAAGGATTAATATTAGCAAAGACAAATACAAGCAATAATTTATATTCAACGATAAATATTACACCACCTAAAGTAAGACAAGTAAGAGATGTGTCTGGAGCTGGCGACACAGTAATAAGTGTAAGCACATTAGGACTAGCTATAGGCTTAGATATAGAATTTGTATCAGAATTGAGTAATTTGGCAGGAGGGATAGTATGCGAATATGTAGGGGTAGTGCCAATAAATAAGAAGCAATTAATAGAAGAGGCGAAAATTTATTTAAAGAATAATGATAAATAGGATATAAAAAGATAGCCTTTGGCTATCTTTTTATATAAAGAAAAATTTATGTTTAACTTTTCATGTTAAAAATTTTATTAATTTTGTAAAAAATAAAAATTATGAAATATACAGCTGAAAACATAGAAAAAATACTGGCTCTAACAAAAGAGGGCAAACGTGAATTCCTAGATAATCTCCACGAATTTCTCAATGAGAATAGATTGACAGCTCTAGACTATCAAAGAATCAAAATATTATCAACTGCTCCCATTTGTCCTAGATGCGATTGCGAATATGTAACTAAAGCTGGTATGAGTGATGGCAGACAAGTGTATAAATGCAAAAAATGTGGGTATAGATTCAGAGAAACTGCAAAATCACTTGTCTATTATTCTCATAAATACTATCTTTTAATGAATTATATAAAATGCATGCTTGAGGGTAAAAGCCTCAGAGCCTGCGCAAAAGAAGTTGGTATAAGTTTACCAACAAGTTTCAAATGGAGACATAAAATCTTATCTGCCATTCAAGGATTAGAAGGAGGAATTAGTTTCTCTGGAATAACAGAAGTTGACGAGTTATTAATGCAATATTCAGAAAAAGGCCGCAAATTTAAAACTGTAGAAGAAAAAGAGCAAGCTATAAATACTGTCCATCCTAATGTTGCTGTATTAGTAATGACAGATAGGGAAGGTAATTTGCTTTTCAAACAGACTGGAAAGAATAGAGTCCAGAACAGTCAGATAAAAGAAGAGTTAAAGCGAAGAGTGTCAGATAAAAATTTGATATGTTTTAAGCCAAATGAAGAGTTCACCCAAGCAGTGAAAGAATCACCAAGCAAAAAGGTATTAGTTAGACGTAAAACAAGACTTAAAACAAAAGGATTAGCAGTTTATAGCGTAAACATAGTAGAGAAAAAAATAACTAATTTTTTGGTTTGGATGATGAGATTCAGAGGAGTGGCTACAAAGTATTTACAGAACTACCTTATGTGGTTTGTAGTGATGAATAAGTACTTGAAAGATGACGTAGAGTCAGATATTGGACGACTATTGAACTTGTCATCACACGATAGATGGGCATGGGAGCGGTATTTTAGATTGATAAAGTTAAAATATTTAAATATCATGTAAAGTTAAACAAAAATATAATTTTTTAAATTCCTACCCCTTCCTTATTTCTTTATCTATTCTGACTTCCTTCAAATTTAATGTGTTCATCACATTCACCTTTAACCCTTTCACATACGGTTGTATCAACCTTATTGATACATCATAATATAATGGTACTACTGGCATCTCTTCTATTAGTATTTCATTCATTTCTTTTATTATTTCATATTTCGTATTATCAGATGTCTTCAATAGTTTTTCATACAAATTATCAAATGTCAAATTTTGAAATCTTGTATAATTAGGCCCATTAGGTGGTATGTTTTTGCTATAAAATACTGCAAAATAATTTTCTGCTTCAGGGTAATCTGCTATCCAGCTTCCTCTGAAAAAATTAGCTTGTCCTTTATACATTAAGTCTCTCAAAGTAGCTGGTGGTATTACTTCTATATTAATTTCTAATCCTATCTTTGTTAATTGGTTTTGAATAAATTCTGCTAAATCTATATATGTATCATTGGTTAAAAGTGTAATCTTATCTTTATTTTCACTATTCAAATATCCAGATTTTATCAACAATTGTTTTGCTTTTTGGGGATTGTACTCTAAGTATTTTGTGTCGCTATCTGATGGATTTAGTATTGGAGGAATAAAGCCTTGTAATGATGGATATCCCAAACTATTTCTAAGATATTTCATCATTGAAGCTCTATCTATTCCTAGCGATATGGCTTTTCTTAATTCTTTATTATTAAATGGGGAGTCTTCATTAATTAAAAAGCCCAAATATTCAGTATTTAGGAATAAGCTTTTTTGAAATATATATTTGTCTTTATATTCTTCTTTTAGTTCACCATCTCTTGTTAATAATATGTCTTTGAATGATGGGTCTATTCCAGATAAAAAATCGAATTTTCCTAGCATAAAGTCCATAAATGCTACTTGTTTATCTTTAATAAATGAGATAGATATCCCATCTAAATATGGTAGTTTATTTCCATAATCGTCTTGTTCAAAATAATTAACGTTTTTTGCTAATATTAGTTTGACGTCTTTTTTCCAATATTTGTATACAAATGGTCCAGTTCCTATAGGGTGTCTAGAAAATTCATCACCATATTTTTCTATTGCTTCTTGAGGTATAATGCTGCAATATGGCATGGCAAGTATAGAGAGAAATGATGTAAATGGTTCAGCTAAATGTATTATTAATGTAGTGTCATTGGGAGCTTCTATCCACAATTTATTATCTTTTATTGCTACTGAGTTTAGAATCCATCTACCAGGAGATGCTGTCTCATCTGATACTAATCTCTGTAAGCTATATTTTACATCTTGTGCTATTAGCTTTCTAGTACTATCTTTGAAACATATGTCTTTGTGAAAATATACATCATTTCTTAAATAAAATGTATATGTGCATAGATCTTCAGATATTTCCCATGATTTAGCTATGCTTGGTATTATTCGCAATGAATCATCTAAGCTAACTAATGTATTGTACAATTGTTGTATCACCCATATATGTGCTTGATCTCTAGCAAATGCTGGATCTAAAGAATATATACCAGAAGGTTGATTATAATGAAATATCTGTTTGCTTTGTAGATTTTCATTATTAGCATTTTTACAACTTTCTACTAATATTAACAAAGTAATTAATACACTGATTATTAATAAATTATATAATCTTAAATGTTTATATTTTACAAAATTATTTTTTTTCATTTATTATAATTCTTTTAAAATCCTATACTAATTTTGAGATGTAATCTAGTATCAGCTATATCCCAGATGTTTTTAGGTTCTTTTGGTACAGCTAATGCTGTCCATATCCATCCTATGCGTGTTTTTAGTTGAAAAGCAATGCCAGCACTTTGATAATTTCCCCATTGTAATTGATATCTCTGCACTCTTGCAAATTGATAAAAAAATCTAAAATATGTATTTTCATTACCACTTAGAGCAAGGCCAGACTCTATTTTATATAGTTGCAATGCTGGTATTCTCTCCTCTTCTATTCCTAAAATATCATTGATACCACCTATTAACAAAGCTTGATTTTTCAAAATAGTTTTATTAGAGTATACACCTCTTTGTACTATATTGAAATATAGAGATATGTTTTTATGTATTGGAATAAATTTAATAGCATCCAAATAAGTTTCAGTAAATAATTGATTTATTTTATTTTCATTTTCTGAATCATTATTTGTCGCACTATTTCCTAAATTTGTTTGTATTGATATTTTAAAACCTTTGTGAGGGTTATTCATATTATCTAATTTCGAATATTGTCCACCCAAGTTTAGATATGTGTATTTATAATCATTATAAATGATGCTGTCAGCATGTTCAAATGCTGTTGATTGCCTTTGTCCTGCACCGAAAAATATTTCTTTTTGTTGAGTTTTATCTGTACTATAGAAATTTAGTATTTCTTCAGTATAGCCATAGGTAGTATCTTGCACTCTCATTTTGAATGCACCACTAATGGATAATGGTAATCCTGCTATGTATGGCACTCCAAGATTTATATTTACATTTTGATAATTATTACCTAGATTTATAAATATATTCCATCTTTCGCCCCATCCGACTAAATTTGTAAAATCACCTCTAATGTAACCATTAAATTGCCAATTTTTTAATCCAGAGTTTAATTTAGCAAAACCTAACATCCCTTCTATATTATTTTTTGGTTTTATTTTAATATTTAGATGTAATGTAGCAGTGCTATCATTGAGTAATTCTATCATTGGTTGGTCTGATAAATAAATAAAATCAAATAGTAATTTATTTGTTTCTAATAATAATATCTCTCTACTTAAAGGTTCAGACAAATTTATATTTAGCATCCTTAATAGTCTTTTTTCTTTCAATGGAGGTGGAGTATCCCATTTTACAGATATTATGTCTATTTTTTTATTTTTATTTAATGTAGCATTAATAATTACATTTTTTGCATTAATGCTATCTATAGAGAATGTAAGTTCTGCTAATAAATATCCATCTTCCCAATATGGAGCAAGTATTTGACTAATTACTTCATTTTTTTGTCCAGCATTCCATTTTTGTAACTGCTCTTTTGATATGTTTAATTCTTCATTAGATAATTTTATTTTACCGTCCCAAACAATTGAATAACCTTGTTTTTCTATATTGTCTAACCATTGCAATGTAGCATTAATTGAAGTATCTAATGTTAAAAATTGTGTAAAAGCAAGTATTGGAATCTGAAAAACAAATTCCAAAAAAATTAATTTAAATCTTCCCATTTTATAGGGTCTATACTATTAGCTATTAGATATTGATTAGCTTTAGAGAAATGATGACAACCAAAAAAACCTCTATTAGCACTAAATGGTGATGGATGAGCAGCTTTCAGTATTAGATGTTTTGTATTCTCTATTAGTTTTTCCTTTTCTTGAGCATAAGCACCCCACAGCATAAAAACTAAATGTTCTTTTTTATCCGACAAATTTTTGATAGCTGCATTTGTGAAATTTTCCCATCCTATATTGCGGTGAGATTCTGGGGTATTCTCTCGCACTGTGAGTATAGCATTGAGCAGGAATACTCCCTGTCTAGCCCATCCCGTCAGATCTCCATGATCTGGTGGATTGATATTCAAATCTTCTTTCAATTCTTTGAAAATATTTTGCAAACTTGGTGGCTTTGCTATACCTTTAGGTACTGAAAAGCATAATCCATGAGCTTGTCCATATCCGTGATATGGATCCTGACCTATGATAACTATTTTTACTTTGTCAAAAGGAGTCAGATTAAATGCATTAAATATTAACTGTCCAGGAGGAAAAACTCTATATTTCTTTTTATCTTCTAATAAAAATTTTTTAATTTCTATAAAATATGGTTGTTGAAACTCATCTTTTAACACTTCTAGCCAACTACTCTCTATATGGGGATTTATTTCCATAATTATTAATTTATGCAAATTTAATGAAAAAATATCTTCTTTTTTCAAAAAATTTTTTTATTAAAATAATTTTTGTAACTTTGCAAGCTAAAATTTAAAATTATGTCTAGAGTTTGTCAAATATCAGGAAAAAGGTCTATAGTAGGTAATAAAGTATCTCATTCTAATCGTAAAACCAAACGTCGTTTTTATCCAAATTTACAAACTAAAAAATTTTATTGGCCAGAGGCAGGACGATGGATTACGCTTAAAGTATCTACTAGTGTGATGCGTGATATTAATAAAAAAGGTATTGATGCTGTTATGAGAGAGTCTATTCAATCAGGTAAATTTAGAGATTAATACTTATCAATATTTTTTAAAATTTATTTATTTTTTTAGATATAATCCTTTTATATTATCTCCTATTTTTTGAAGTGAGAGTATTGGATTTTTAGTTTTTACTAAAAATTTTAATATTTTATTATTTTCACCTTCTTCTAAAAAATAGCCTACTCAGCAACATAGATCTAGAATATTATCAGTTGTAGTAAATATTTTACCTGCAAAAATAAAGCCACAATTATTGCATTTAACAAATAATTTTATAAATATTTAGGTAAATATTATAAATCTTATGAATGAGAAATTAAACATTCATTAGGAAAGTTCATTTAATTTTATTTGAAAAATAAAATTAAATAGGTGAAATATAATTTAAATAAAAATCTATCAAATCCCACTCTACTTGCTCTTTATTATTATATTTTTTAATCATACCAATGCGTCTAACGAAATAATATTTTTCATAATCAGCAGTATCAGCAGGATTTTTCATGTATTTAAAAACTTTAATATTTTTATACCACCTTTGACCTACAGCTAAAGAATCAAGATCTTCTACATAATATAAATTATTGTAGTTAAATCCTTTAAATTTATTACTAAAAAACATAGGCCCATAGCCATATTTATTTAATACACATGTTTGATATTTAGGATAAAATTCAGAAGTGCCTATGAATAAAAAATTTGCCTTTTTATTAGTAGAATAAACAAATTCAGAAAAATATTCATAATCATAAGAATCATCATCAGAAGCATATTTTTTTAATTCGCTTCCTATTATTCTACAGGTGTCTAAATCTTCAGAAACAGAATCTATGTAAACCCAATAACTATTAACAGGGAAATAAGTAAAATCTTTTATTTCTTGGTCAAGAGTATATACTGTCCTCTCTTCTTCGCAACTACACATTATAAATACTCCAAAAATAATAAATAATAAAATAGATATTTTTGTTTTCATAATTTATTTTTTTCAAAATTAAATAAATTTTTTAATAAAATTACAAATTTTTAGAAATAATTGTAAAATTAATTATAAAGTCCAATATTTATAATTATTAATTTTACCTCTCAGCACACCTTTGATATCAACTACAATGCCTTTGCCATCATCACATAATAAATGAGATAAACTTTTTTCATCAAAATTTTCATAATTTTTATGTTTAACAGCTAGAACTACAGCATCATATTTTTTATCAGGTTTTTCTTTAAGGTTATAACCATATTCTTTGTAGAATTCATCTGCATCAGCCATATAATCTACTGCATCCACATTTATGCCATAGCTTTTCATTTCTGATATCATATCTACTACTCGAGTATTACGAATATCTGTAACGTTTTCTTTAAAAGTAACACCTAAAATTAGTACATTAGTTTTTAATAAATTTTTACCAGTAGCTATAAGTAATTTTGCAGTTTGTTCTGCTACATAATATCCCATATCATCATTTAATTTTCTACCAGAAAGTATCACCTGAGAATGATATCTATATTCATATGCTTTATGTACTAAATAATATGGATCTACGCCAATGCAATGCCCACCTACAAGTCCTGGTTCAAATTTAAGAAAATTCCATTTGGTTCCTGCAGCTTCTAAGACATCATAAGTATTTATGTTCATTTTATTAAAAATGATAGACAATTCATTCATTAGAGCTATATTGATATCTCTTTGAGTATTTTCAATTATTTTAGCAGATTCAGCTACTTTAACTGTAGGAGCTCTATGTACACCAGCTTTAACTACCCAACTATAAATGGTTGCTATCTGATCTAAACTTTCTTGATCGCAGCCAGAGACTACTTTTATAGTATTAGCTAATGTATGATTAGGATCACCGGGATTTATCCTCTCTGGAGAGTAACCAAACTTAAAATCAACGCATCTTTTGAGACCACTAATTTTTTCGATTACAGGTATACAATCTTCTTCTGTAGCGCCTGGGTAAACTGTAGATTCAAAAACTACATAATCACCTTTTTTGATGACTTTGCCAATAGTTTCGCTAGCACTAATCAGCAGACTAAGATCTGGTAAATTGTGCTTATCTACTGGTGTAGGAACTGTAACAATATAAAAAGAAGCTTTTTGCAAATCCTCATAATTATAAGTAAATTCTATATCACAATTTTCAAACTCTTCTGATGTTAACTCATCACTAGGGTCTATGTGATTTTTTAATAATTCTATTCTGTCTGGTTTAATATCATAGCCTATCACATGTATTTGTTTAGCAAAAGCTAAAGCAATAGGCAAGCCTACATAACCTAACCCAATAACTCCTATAGAAGTTTTTTTAGATTTTAAATCTTCTGATATCATAATTCTTTAATAATTTTTTTTGCAATAGGATGAAGCTCGCCGTGATGAATATTTGGTGTGGCATTACGAATAGAATGTGCTAATTCTATTGATGCACGAACATCCTCGGGAGTGAAACCTCTACCAGCTAAGATTTCTTTATAGCTCACTGTATGTAACTCTGTGAAGCCCTCAGAGAATTCAAATTCTTCATTATTTAATAAAATAGAACGATAAGTCCTTTTACCCTCAATAATAGCTTTTTCTGGTAAATCTGATGAGTTAATAGATAATAACCATCTAACACGAGCTTTTTCTAATTCTAAATAACCTGCAGCTCTATCTTTATTATGAAAATGTACATAAGAATTTTCTACTTTACCAAAAATCCATAGTAACATATCAAAAAAATGAATACCTATATTAGTAGCTACACCACCGGACTTAGCATTATCACCTTTCCATGAATAATAATACCAATTACCACGAGAAGTAATGTAGGTGAGATCTATATCTACTTTATGATCATTAGCAGAGCTATCTATTTGCTTTTTTAATTCTTTGATTTTATCATGTAATCGCAGTTGTAGAATGGTATTAATCTTAAAGCCTGTTTCCTTTTCTATTACTTGTAAGGCATCTATATTCCATGGATTGAGTACAAGAGGTTTCTCGCAAATTGCATTTGCTTGATTCCTAAGTGCTAATCTGATATGAGCATCATGCAAATAATTAGGAGAACAAATACTGACGTAATGAATTTTTTTATCTTCTCCTAAACGTCTCAATTTATCTAAATGTCTATCGAAGCGTTCTGATTCTCTGAAATAATCAGCTTCAGGAGAATATGAATCTATTATGCCAATGCTATCGAATGGATCTAAAACTGCTACAAGTTTATTGCCAGTATCTTTGATAGCTTTCATATGTCTAGGAGCTATATAACCTGCTGCTCCTATAATAGCAAAATTAAAATTATTCATTTTATTCTA
>LFTI01000091.1 GCA_001513285.1 Rikenellaceae bacterium DTU049 | reverse complement strand
AAATCTATTTGATATTAATACTCCATATGATGAAGAAGGCGTATTTATTCATCCTGATGGTAAAACCTTATATTTCAGCTCTAAAGGGCATAATACAATGGGGGGATATGATATTTTTCGTACAGTATACGATGGTAAAAAATGGTCTAAACCTGTAAATCTAGGTTATCCTATTAACACCCCTGATGATGATTTATATTTTGTTTTGTCAGCTTCTGGTGTACATGCTTATATTAGTTCTTCTAGAAAAGGTACTTTAGGAGATCAAGATATTTTTATGATTACTTATATGATAGCTAAACCTGTAATGCCAAGTAGTGAAGTTAATCTACTAGCATGGAGAGCACAACCTTCACAAGATTTAAAATTTGAGAACCTTATCGGTGAATCTTCACCTTCACTTATTTTGTGGAAAGGTAAAGTAATGGATGAGGTGGGCACACCTCTGGAAGCTCAAATAATTTTAACAGATAATGAAACAGGTGAACAGCTAGCTGTTTTTACATCTAATAGTGAAACAGGAAATTTCTTGGTTTCATTGCCTAGTGGCAAAAATTATGGTGTTGCTGTTAAAAAAGAAGGTTATCTTTTCCATTCTGAAAATTTTAATATTCCAGAAAATGCTCCTTTCAAAGAAGTAAATGGTGTAGAAGTAGTTCTTAATAATATTTTCTTTGATTTCAATAAAGCTACACTAAGACCAGAATCTAAAACAGAATTGCAAAATATAATTGAATTTCTACAACAAAATCCTAATATATCTTTAGAAATATCAGGACATACAGACAATGTAGGAAGCTATGAATATAATCTCAATCTTTCAGAAAAACGTGCCCAAGCTGTTGTAGATTATCTTATTCAGCAAGGAATCTCATCTAATAGATTAGTTTATAAAGGATATTCTTATACTAAACCTATTGCTAGTAACTCAACAGAAGAAGGTCGCCAACTTAATCGTAGAGTAGAATTTAAAATCATTAAAATAAATTAAAATATTTGGTAATTTTATGAAAATTTTATTTAACATATTTTTAACTTTTATAATTTGTATAACAAGTTTTCAAATAAATAATTCTATTCTTTGTAATAATTACAATAAATATTTGAATTCTTATAGTCGTGAATTATTATTATTAAAAGGTACAATAACTGATGAGTTTGCAAATCCATTAGAGGCACAAATAATAATAAGCGATAATAATACAAATGAAATATTAATGGTTACTTATTCTGATCCTACCACAGGCACATTCTCTTTATCTTTAATTAGAAATAATAATTATACTATTACAATTAAAAAAGAAGGATATTACATATATTCTCAAAATTATGATTTTAATTCATTAATAAATTTATCAAAAGGGAATAATACTATTATACTCAAAAAAGATGAAGTAAAAAATATTCTAAAAGATTCAAATAATAAAGTAATTACAACCCCCAGAGATTACTATTATATTATAGGAGCTAGTTTTATTACTTTATCTAAAGCTGAAGAAGTCAAAAATCAATTATTAGAGCAAGGATTTAATGAGGCAATGATAATAAATTCAGATAGGAAAAGATATAGAGTAGCATATAAAAGTTTCCCTACAAAAGAAGAAGCTTTAAAAGAATTAGAAAGATTAAAAAAAGAAACTAATAAATCAGATCTTTGGATATTAAATTATTAAAAAAATAAAAAAAACATAACCCTATGAAAAAAATAATAATTTTAAGTTTAATGACAATAGTATTAATAGGAGTAGTAAATGCCCAAGATACTATTAAAATCAGAACCGGCGACCCTCAAATTGCCGAGCAACGTTACAATGAAGGTGTTAAACTTTTGCAAAACGGTGACGTACAAAATGCTATCTCAAAATTCACTGATGCTATTCAGCTAAAACCAGACCTAGCTAAAGCATATTATAATAGAGGCGTCGCTAAATCTGAACTAGGACTTTTCGATGAAGCAATAACAGATTTAGATCAAGCCCTTAAATATGAAGCTAATGCTTTGTATTACTACACTAGGGGAAAAATAAAACAGGATAAAGGAGATCTAGATGGTGCTTTGCAAGATTATAATGTTGCTATAAATATCAATAAAGATTTACCTGAAGCATACTATTATAGAGCTTCATTATACTTTGATAAAGGGGAATATACTAATGCTATTGATGACTTAAAACAAGCTATTTCTAAAAAAAATAGTTATGCATATGCATATAATGATCTTGGCAGTTGCTATCTGATGTTAGAAGATTATGATAATGCCATTTACTATTACAAGCAAGCTGTAGGAGCTGATCCTAAATTAACTTTAGCATATAATAATCTAGGAACTACCTATAGAAGAATGAAAAAGTATGATGAAGCAATTATAGAATATTCAAAAGCTATAGATTTTGACCCAGATTATGTAATTGCTATCAATAATAGAGGCGTTGCTAAATTAGAAAAAGGAGATATAGATGGTGCTATTAAAGATTTTTCAGAAGCTATTAGAAAAGATGCCAATTATCAATATTCTTACAATAACAGAGGAATAGCTAAATATAGAATCGAGGATTATCAAAGTGCCTTAGAAGATTTTAATAAAGCTATAGAGTTAGATAATAATTATGCTATTGCATATTTGAATAGAGCTAATACAAAAGAAATGCTTAGAGATATGAGTGGTGCCTGTGAGGATTGGAAAAAAGCTGCAGATCTAGGCATTAGCTCTGCTGAAATATACCATAAACAATTGTGCAATAAATAAAATTTGATAGCTATGAAAAAGATAATATTTCTTATTATAATGACATTAATAACTACTATCGGCTATAGCCAGGTAGATACACCTTTTGATAAAAATCACATTACAGACAAAAAACAATTAAAAGAAGCTAATAAAAAGATAAAAGAAGGTGACAAATTATTTGCAATGGGCAAAGGTAGATATATAGATGCTCTAACATTTTACCTAGAAGCCAATAAAATAAACCCTAATAACGCTGATTTAAATTATAAAATTGGCATATGTTATTTATTTACTACAGATAAACAGTTAGGATTAGAACATTTAGAAAAAGCTAAACAACTAAATCCGCAAGTTAATTACGAACTTTCTTATTATTTAGGCAGAGCCTATCATCTAAATCATCAATTTGATAAAGCTATTGAATATTATAATGAATTTAAACGTAGATTATCACCTAAAGAATTTGCCGTTAGAGGTAAAGAACTTGATAAATATATAGAAGAGTGTGAAAATGGTAAAGAATTAATAAAAAAGAAAACAAAAGTTTTCATAGACAACTTGGGATCTAACATAAATACTATCTATCCAGACTATACTCCTGTAATTAGTGCTGATGAAGAAATATTATTTTTCACTAGTCGTAGACCAAGCACTACTGGCGGCAAACGTGATCCCGTGGACAATAGATATTATGAAGATATTTTTATGGCTACTAAATCGGGTAGCGATTGGAAATTATCCCACCCTGAAAAACCATTAAATAGTAAATTTCATGATGCATCTATAGGCCTTAGCCCTGATGGTCAAACTTTATATATTTATAAAGGTGATAATGGTGGAGATATATATGAATGTGTGCTTAAAGGAGATAAATGGGGGAAACCTTCTCCATTACCCAAAGTAATAAATACTAAATATCATGAGTCAAGTGCATCTCTAGGACCAGATGGACGTACTTTGTATTTTATTTCAGATAGACCTGATGGCGTAGGTGGTAGAGATATATGGGTAGCATATAAAAATAGTAAAGGTAAATGGTCTGAGGTAAAAAACATCCGTGAGCTAAATACTCCTTATGATGAAGAAGCTGTTTTTATTCACCCAGATGGGCGTACTTTATACTTTAGCTCTCAAGGACATAATAGTATGGGAGGATACGACATTTTCAAATCTACTTATAAAGATGGGTACTGGAGTAAACCAGAAAATTTAGGTTTTCCTATAAATACTGCTGATGATGACCTTTATTTCGTATTGTCATCTTCTGGTCAAAGAGCATATTTTAGCTCTTCACGAAAAGGAACTATCGGTGATCAAGATATTTTTATGATTACTTTTATTATTGATAAACCGATGAACACTTCTACTGAAGATAATCTAATAGCGTATAAAACAAAACCAGTACAAGAAATCAAAATAGAATCTGCCATAACAATAGAAACCCCTTCTTTAACATTATTAAGAGGATTTATCTATGATGAAGATACTAAAAAACCTTTGGAAGCTCAAATAGTTTTGACAGATAATGAAAAAAATGAAGAATTAGCAGTTTTTAGCTCTAACGCACAAACAGGTAGATACTTAGTATCTTTACCTAGTGGGAAAAATTACGGCATAGCTGTTAAAAAAGAAGGTTATCTTTTCCATTCTGAAAACTTTGTTATTCCAGAAAATGCTCAGTATCAAGAAATACAAAAAGATATTTATCTAAAACCAATAAAAATAGGTCAATCTATAGTATTGAGAAATATCTTCTTTGATTTTGATAAAGCAACAATAAGGCCAGAATCCAAAACAGAACTAGAAAATTTAATAAAATTAATGAATGATAATCCAAATATAAAGATAGAAATATCTGGACATACTGATAACATTGGCTCAGCTGCTTACAATCAAAAATTATCAGAATCTAGAGCAAAAGCTGTAGTTGATTATTTAATAGAACACGGCATAGAAAGGTCTAGATTATCATACATGGGTTATGGACTTGAAAAACCAATAGCTTCTAATGATACAGAAGAAGGTCGTCAACTTAATAGACGTGTAGAATTCAAAATCCTAGAATCTAACTGATTTTATTTAAAAATAAAAAAAAGGCTAATAATTTATTAGCCTTTTTTTATGTCAAAAAATTTATTTAATTTAGCTACAAATTTTTTATTCATGGTTTTTATTGGGTTAATTACATCTACTGAATGGATAATCATCCTGGTGATCGTTATAATATTATTTGGTGGCAAAAAAATTCCTGAACTAATGCGATCTTTAGGGAAAGGTGTTAGTGAATTTAAAAAAGGCAAAGATGGCATAGAAGATGACCTAAACATCGATAATAAAGATAATAATGATCATAAAGATAATAATCCTGCGGGTTAACTGCTTTTATGCAATTCTGGGATCATATTGAGGAACTTCGAAAAAGATTCTTTAGAATCATTATTGTTGTCATCAGTTTGATGATAATCGTTTTTAGCTTCAAATCTTTTTTATTTGATACTATACTTTTTGGTCCATTAAATAAAAATTTTATTACATATCAATTTATCTGTCATTTTTTCCCAAAATCTAACGTATGTAATTTTAATTATTTTATAGATTTACAAAACCTTACTATCAGTGGTCAATTTATTAAACATATCTCTATATCATTTCTTATTAGTTTATTCCTTGCATTTCCCTATATTATATGGGAATTATGGCTATTTGTTAAACCAGGATTATATGATAATGAAAAAAAAAGTGCTATAAAAATACTTGTCAATTCTATTTTGCTTTTTATAATCGGAACACTTTTTAGCTACTTTATAATCATCCCATTAACTATCAATTTTTTCTATAATTATCAGGTGAGTGCTAGAGTAATAAATCAATTCACTTTAGATTCGTACTTTACTACTTTTACTACATTATTAGTTTTATTAGGATTAGTTTTTGAATTGCCAATAATCATATACTTTCTAATAAAATTTAATATAGTTTCTATTAATACATTAAAAAAACAAAGGAAAATTATTTTTCTAATTATATTAATCATAGCAGCATACATAACACCTGGCGGCGATCCTATATCATTAACGATAATGACAGCTCCTTTGTATTTACTGTTCGAGTTTAGCTTAATGATAGCAAATAATAGACTAAAGCACAAAAAATCAAATATCTAATAAGTAGAGGAAAAGTGAAAAAAAGCTTAATAAAAAAGGTAAATAAAATATTACAGATTAATGTTAAACTTTTAATGTTATAATTTTAAATTAATTATATTGAATATATTAACTTATGTTTTTAAGCTACTAATAAATATTTTAGAGATAATGAAAAGCCAAAAATTATATAAATAACAAACATATCATTGCATTTCAAATTATGTTAGTACAGTGATTAGATGCTGAAGAGATTTGAAAAAATAAAATATCATGAAATATTAAACATAAAAATTATTTACAAAAACTACACATCTTTTCATTAGAATAATTTACAACCAATGGTGTTCTTTATACCATTGTATTGTATCTTTGATACCTTTTTCTAGGTTGTATTTTGGTCTAAAATTAAAATTATTAAAAAAAGGAGTTGGATCGCATAACCAGTTTTTGGCTTTTAGTTCTTTCATCTTTTCTAAATTGAATGCTGTTGGTTTGCCATTAATGTGCGCTATCAAATCAGAAAAAAAAGCTGCAATATATGCTATCAATATTGGAATTCTTATTTTAATTGTTTTTTTACCTAAGGTGTTTTTCACTGCTTTGCCTAAATCTTCATCAATATATTCATTACCATCAGAAATTAAATATTCACCAGTGTGGGGTTGAGAAATACATTCGATGATAGCATCAACCAAATCTTCAACAAAAATAAATGAAAGACGTTGTGGTTTTTTGCCAATATATCCTTCAAAGCCTCTAGACATTAATTTCATTACGATTAAAAAATCTTTATCTCCAGGACCATAGACACTTGTAGGTTCCAATATGATATAAGGGTATCTGTAATGCTCATCTATATACCTTTCTGCTAACAATTTTGACTTTCCATAAGTAGTAATCGGATTATGGATATCTGTTATTCTAATGGGTTTTTGTAACTTTTTGTAAGTACCATGAGCAGCCTGACTACTAATGAAAATAAATTTTTGTGGCTTCCAACTTACTTTTTTGATTGCATCTATCAGATTTTTAGTTGTTTGTGTATTATATTTAAAATAATCTTCTTTTTTTAATGCTTTGGTAGTACCAGCTGCGTGGATGACATAATCGAAACTATTTAATGTAAAAAAGTTTAAAATATCTTTATAATTAATAAGGTCAAATTCTACAATTTTAATTTTATCAATAGGTAAATGATCTCTTTTACTAGTTTTTCGTAACACAGCTGTAACTTCATAATCTTGATTTACTAATTTTTTAATTAATCTACTTCCTATGAAACCGCTACCTCCTGTTACCAAAACACTTTTGCTCATAATATAGATTTTTTAAAAATTCTATATGTTTTATATCTTTTGCCACCAATACTTTCTAGGATGCTATTCATCTGAACATTATTTTCTAATATCCATGAGGCTTCACCCTGAAACATCTTTCTTTTCTGTGCGGTTTGCAATGATTTAGTGTAAAAAACAATATCAATGCCATTTTTCCTATATTCATCTATGATACCAAAGAGGATAACTCTACATGAATTTATTTTCCAAAAATGTCTCAATAAATTAATAAATCCGAAAGGTAATAATCTACCTCTTTTCATATATTTAAAAGCTTGATTTACATCAGGAATAGTTACCACAAAACCTACAGGTTTTTCACCATCTAATGCAATATAAGAAAAATCTTTTTTAGCAATCATTGCCAGATCTTTAGCTGAATAATAAAATTCTTCTTTAGTCATAGGCACGAAACCGTCATTCTTACTCCATGCTTTATTATATATCTCATAAACCTTGTCTACTTCAGATTTGAAATGTGTTTTAAAATTAATTTGCCTAATTATGATACCTCTTTTTATTAATCTCTCCTCTGTCAATTTCCCTAAATCTCTTAATCTATCTGAAATCACATTAGCATCTATCCAATAAGCAAACAAATCAATTTTTTTATGAAAGCCATAATTTTCAATTAAATCACGATAATAAGGATAATTATATGGCATCATAACTACAGGAGGCCTATCATAGCCATCTATTAAAAGAGCTACAGTTTCATTAGTGCTGAAATTTGCTGGACCTACTATAGTATCCATACCTTCGTTTTTTAACCAATCTTCAGCAGTTTTAAATAAAGCATTTGCCACTTCTTGATCATTTATGCAATCAAAAAAGCCAAAAAATCCTTCTTTATTTCCATAGAATTCATTATGAGAATAATTAATGTGAGCAGATAACTTACCCACAATTTTATTATCTTTCTTAGCCAAGAAATATTGCACTTTTGCATGTTTATGAAAAGGATGTTTTTTAGGATTCAAAAGGTCTCTCTGTGAAATATATAATTCTGGGACAAAATTAGGATCATTAGCATAAAGATTATATTGAAAATCTATAAATGATTTAAGAAGTTTTTTATTGTTTACTTGTAAAATTTCAATCATTATTTTATATTTTTTATTTAAAAGTCAATTAACTCAGCATTTAATTAAATTATTCCTAAATTTTTAGCCACCTTAGCACATATTTCAATTCCTTTTTCTATATGTTCTTTTTCATGAGTAGCCATCATAGAAAATCTTATTAAACTATGACCTTCTTTCACTGCTGGAGGAATTACTGGATTTACAAATACTCCAGCACTAAATAATTCCATTGTATACTTGAATGTCAATTTGTCATCTCTAATATAAATTGGTATAATAGGAGTTTGACTATTACCAATATCAAAGCCAGCTTCTTTAAGTAATTTTTGAGCATAATTAGTATTGTCCCATAAACGTTGAATAATATCTGGATTATTATCAATGACATTTAGAGTTTCTATAACAGCAGCCGCAGAAGCTGGTGGGAGGCTAGCACTGAAAATTATAGTTCTAGCATTATGTTTTAAATAATTGATAACTTCTTTACTACCAGCGATGAATCCACCTACTGTAGAAAGTGCTTTACTAAAAGTACCCATAATCAGCTCTACATCATCATCCAAGCCAAAGTAATGTACTGTCCCTTTACCTTTATTTCCCATTATACCAAGTCCATGAGCATCATCTACCATTATGCTTGCATTGTATTTTTGAGCTAATTCATTAATATGAGGTAAATCGGCTATATCGCCTTCCATACTAAACACACCATCTACAATTATTAATTTTATAGAATTTTGATTGTCATTTTCTATCTTACTAAGTGTCTCTTCCAAAGATTGCATATTATTATGCTTAAATTTCAATACTTTAGAGAAACTAAGTCGAGAACCTTCATATATAGAAGCATGAGACGATTCATCTATTATCAAAAAATCATTTCTGTGTGTGATAGAAGATATTACACCTAGATTAGTTTGAAATCCGGTGCTAAAAACTAAAGCAGCTTCTTTATTTACAAAATTTGCTAGTTTTTCTTCTAATTCTACGTGCAAATCTATTGTACCATTTAAAAATCTGGACCCAGCCGTGCCAGTACCATATTTATCGATAGCCTTTTTAGCAGCTTCTTTTATCTGTGGATGATTAGTTAATCCTAAATAGCTATTAGAACCAAACATCAATAGTTGTTTGCCATCATAATTTACAACGGGATATTGTCCACTTCTTAATACTCTAAAATAAGGATATAGGCCCTCATCCTGCACCTTTTGTGGCTCAGTATATTGACTAACAAAATTTTGTAAATTACTCTCTATCATAGTTTTTATTTTAAAAAAGATTTGCAAAAATAATAAATTTGTTAATTATCATCTAAATAAATTAAAATAGATAAAATAAATTTAGTTCCATAACGTTTTATATGTGTAAAGATTAAAAAAGAGTAATTTTATAAAAATGAATTTTATTTATTATTAGACAGTTAAATATTAACCACAGAGTTTGTGTAATAACTTGGTGCTCTTTGTGGTAAAATAATTAATCCACTCAAAATGTTATAGAACCATAATTTTTTAAATTAATACTTAAGATAAATCATATATTTTAGTTAAAAAAATGTATAAATAATGCATAAATATTGAATAATCATTTATCACAATTTTATTTAATTTATAAAAATAAAACTGACAAAATAACATATAAATTACAGAAAAAATCTAATAATCATAATGGTATTTTTTTTGAAATAAAGATAAATATTAAAAAAAATATTATTTTTGTATAAAATAAAAAAAGGAGAAAAATAAAAATGGAAGCAAACTACACTATTCAAATAAAGAATGTGTTAAAAAAAGCTACGGAAGAAGCTATAAAATCTGGTTTCCCATTTATAGATGATGTACATTTATTTCTAGGATTAATGATGGAGCCTAAAAATGATGCTATAGAAATAATGAGAAAATTTAACGTCGACCCTACAGATGCCAGACTACATTTCTATGATATAATACAATCACAAAAAAGTGAAGGTCAACTATTTAATTTTGACGGCATTTTAGGTGATATTAATTACTTAAATGAAATACCATTCGAATCTAAAGCAGAGCAAATTTTAAAAATTTCATATTTAGAAGCAAGAGCACTTGGTGCTGAAATAGCAGACACAGAGCATCTATTATTATCTTTCCTAAAATATAAAGACAACATTGTAGGAGATTACTTGAAACAACAAGGTATGAACTATAATGAAGTAAAACAATACATTACTTCAAATTTAAAAAATAAAAATGATGAGAGTACTGATTTTTCATTTAGGTTAGAAGATGATGATGACGAAGAAGATAATGAAGACGAATTATATGGTGGTACCTCAAGACGTTTCGCTCAAACAGGAAAAGAACAAAGATCTAAAACACCAGTATTAGATAGCTTTGGTAGAGATCTGACTCAAATGGCTATAGATAATAAATTAGATCCTATCATTGGTAGAGAAAAAGAAATGGAAAGAGTAGTACAAATCCTTAGCCGTAGAAAAAAGAATAACCCTGTACTAATAGGTGAACCTGGTGTAGGTAAAAGTGCTATCGTGGAAGGATTGGCTATTCGTATAGCTCAGAAAAAAATTCCCCGCACACTGTATAATAAACGTGTGGTAGCTCTGGATTTAGCTGCTTTAGTAGCAGGTACTAAATATAGAGGACAATTTGAAGAAAGAGTAAAAGCACTGCTTAATGAATTAGAAAAAAATCCAGATGTAATATTATTTATAGATGAATTGCATACCATAGTAGGCGCTGGAAGTGCATCAGGATCAATGGATGCCTCTAATATGTTTAAACCAGCTCTAGCAAGAGGCGATATACAATGTATCGGGGCTACAACATTAGATGAATATAGACAATATATAGAAAAAGATGGTGCTCTAGAACGTAGATTTCAAAAAATATTAGTAGATCCTACCAACCCAGAAGAAACAGTAGAAATATTACATAAAATAAAAGAAAGATATGAAGATCATCATTTAGTAAAATATGATGATAAAGCTATAGAATCTTGTGTATACCTAACTGATAGATATATGACAGATAGAGCTTTACCAGATAAAGCTATTGATGTCATGGATGAGGCTGGTGCTAGAGTGCATATTAAAAATATTAAAGTACCTGATAGTATTTTAAAAATTGAAAAAAGTATAGAAGAAGCTCAACAAAATAAACTAAAAGCAATATCACAACAAAAATATGAAATAGCAGCTAAATTTAGAGATCAAGAAAAAGAATTACAAAAAATTTTAGAAGAAGAGAGATTGAAATGGGAGCAAGAAGCTGCTCAACATAGAGAGATAGTTATCGAAGATCATATAGCAGAAGTAATAGCTATGATGACAGGTATACCGGTGGCTAGAATAGCTCAAAGTGAAAGCGAACGTTTGATATCTATGAGTGATGAACTTAAAAAAGTTGTCATAGGACAAGATGAAGCTATCGATAACATTGTTAAAGCTATTAGACGTAATAGAGCTGGACTTAAAGATCCTAATAAACCAATAGGTTCATTCTTTTTCCTAGGTCCTACTGGAGTTGGTAAAACTTATACTGCAAAAATGTTGTCTAAATATTTATTCGATTCTGAAGATGCCTTAGTGAGAATAGATATGAGTGAATATATGGAGAAATTTAGCGTCTCTAGATTGATAGGAGCTCCTCCAGGATATGTAGGCTATGAAGAAGGTGGACAATTAACTGAAAAAATAAGAAGGAAACCCTATAGCGTAGTATTACTTGATGAAATCGAAAAAGCTCATCCTGATGTTTTCAATCTGCTATTACAAGTCTTTGATGAAGGCCATCTAACAGATAGCATGGGCAGAAGAGTAGACTTTAAAAATACATTAATAATAATGACTTCAAATATTGGCACTCGCCAATTAAGGGATTTTGGTAAAGGTATAGGCTTTAACCTAACAAATAAAACTATTGATGATGATTACTCGAAAAGTGTATTAGAAAATGCACTAAAAAAAGCTTTCTCTCCAGAATTTCTAAATAGAATAGATGAGGTAGTAATATTTAAAAATTTGCAAAAAGAAGATATCTACAAAATTATAGATATAGAACTAAAAGGTTTAGTAGAGAGATTACAAAATATGAAAATCGGATTTGAAATAACAAATGTTGCTAAAGATTTTATTATTGAAAGAGGATGGGATCCTGCATTTGGAGCTAGACCATTGAACCGAGCAATACAAAAATATATAGAAGATCCATTAGCAGAGGAAATAATAAAAAGGACTTTATCTGAAAATGATAAAGTAATATTTGACTATAAAGAGAATGCTATCCAATTAGAAGTAAAAATAGAACATAATGCCAATGATTTAGTGGCAAAGTCAAGCGATAATTAAGATAGCAAATAACATAAGACAGAACACTTTTATGTTCTGTCTTATGTTATTATATTTATGTTTAACTTTTCATGTTAAATATTTTTATTAATTTTGTAAAAAATAATAAAAATGGAATATACAATTGAAAACATAGAAAAGATATTGGCTCTGAGCAAAGAGGGCAAACGAGAATTCCTAGACAATCTCTATGAATTTCTTAATGAGAATAAATTGACAGCTCTAGACTATCAAAGAATCAAAATATTATCAACTGCACCTATTTGTCCCAGATGTGATTGTGAATATATAACTAAAGCTGGTGTGAGTGATGGCAGACAAGTCTATAAATGTAAAAAATGTGGCTATAGATTCAGAGAAACTGCAAAATCACTTGTCTATTATTCGCATAAATACTACCTTTTAATGGATTATATAAAATGCATGTTAGAAGGTAAAAGTCTTAGGGCTTGTGCTAGAGAAGTTGGCATCAGTTTACCAACAAGTTTTAAATGGAGACATAAAATCTTATCTGCCATTCAAGGATTAGAGGGAGGAATTAGTTTCTCAGGAATAACAGAAACTGACGAACTATTGCTCCAATATTCGGAGAAAGGACGTAAATTTAAAACACTTGAAGAAAAAGAAAAAGCTATGAATACTGTCCATCCTAATGTTGCTGTATTAGTGATGACAGATAGAGAAGGTAATTTACTTTTCAAACACATTGGAGAAAATAGAGTTCAAAATAGTCAAATAAAAGAAGAGCTAAAACGAAGAGTATCAGAGAAAAATTTGATATGTTTTAAACCAAATGATGAGTTCATACAAGCAGTAATAGAATCACCAAGCAAAAAGGTATTAGTGAGACGAAAAACAAAAGGATTAGCAGTTTATAGTTTAAAAGTAGCTGAGAAAAAGATCACTGATTTATTAGTTTGGATGATGAGATTCAGAGGAGTAGCCACTAAGTATCTACAGAACTATCTTATGTGGTTTGTAGTAATGAATAAGTACTTGAAAGCCAACGTAGAATCAGATATTGGACGACTATTAAACTTGTCATCGCACGACAGATGGGCGTGGGAGCGGTATTTTAGATTGATAAAGTTAAAATATTAAAATATCATGTAAAGTTAAACAAAATATAACCTACTATTTCCCTTAGTTTACAAAATTTAATTTTAAATTTTGTAAACTATCATTTTGATAATAATTTTCCTAAAAATTCTGAAAAATTAACCACCCAACTACTCATTACGCTATATTAAAACCACATAAACTAAAAATTGCTTTAAAATAATTAAGAATTTTATTGGAAAGGTTTAATGTTTTTTGAAAAAATTACTTAACCCTACTTAAAATTTTAAAATCTTAAACTCATCAACTAAAAAAATATATTTAAAAAATACATATAATCCTATATATTCACATAAATAGCTAATTTTAATTCTAATAATTTTTTTAATTATCTATCGATAGGTATACAATGCCTCACATCATTATATACTGTTTTATCTCCTAATTGATAAGCTTTAGTAAAATCTGCACACCACTCATCTCTTTTATTATATATCCTATATATTTTACCTCTTGATGTATATGCTTGTGCGTATGTGCTATCTATTTCTATTGCCTCAGTATAATATTTTATAGCTTCGTCATAATTTTTCTCATTAAAATACACATTGCCAAGTAAATAATAGATTTCGGGATCTTTTGCATTTATTTTAAGTGCTTTTTCTAAATTTTTTTTAGCATCATCATTTTGCATATTATAAATGTTATTAATAGCTTCTAGTTTTAGCTCTCTTAATTTATCTATTTTATTTGTACAGCTTATTGTTATCATTGTAATCATTACAATTAAGCATGGTCTATAGCTTACATTCCTATTTCTTATCTTTTTCATAATTTGATATAATATTATTTATTATTTTCAATTTTTCCTCTAAAAGCTCATTATTTTTAGCTTCTACTATTAATCTCAAATATGGTTCAGTATTGGATGGTCTTATATTAAACCACCAATCATTATAATCTAATCTGTAGCCATCAAAATCATAAAAAGCTATTGGTTGTTGCTCTTTTACAAAATAATCTTTTACTGCATTCATCGCCTCGAGTTTATGATTAATTTTAAAGTTAATCTCTCCAGAATTTTCATATTTTTTTATCTTAGCAATTATTTCAGATACTTTGTAACCTTTTTTTATAAAGTCAGAAATAATATTTGTGATTAATATACTAGCCAATAGTCCAGAGTCGCTATAATAAAAATCTCTAAAATAGTAATGTCCTGCAAGCTCTCCACCATAGATGCCATCTATTTCTCTCAACTTAGTAGCTGCATATGCTCTACCAACTCTCCACATTACTATTTCACCACCCATTGGTGCTAAATATTCTGCTACAGATTTAGATGTACGTATATCTTGTATTACTTTGCCTTTCTGATTTCTTTCCTCTAAAAAATAATGTCCTAATAAACCAATCATCAAATCTGGTGAAATAAAATTACTCTTTTCGTCTACAAACATTACTCTATCAGCATCTCCATCAAAGATCATCCCGAAATCATTTTTTTGTTCTAAAACAATTTTTTTTAAGTCTTTTAAATTTTTTTCTTCCAAAGGATTGGCTTCATGATTAGGAAAATTACCATCTAAATCATCAAAAATATATTTAGCTTGATTTGTGAATATTTCATGTACATACAGTCCAGCCATTCCATTGCTACAATCTATAGTAAAATTTAGTTGTAAATCTGATTTTAAATATTTTTTTAAAAAATCTACATATTCTTTACTAAAATTAAATTCTTGATATGTTCCTTTAGATACAATTTCTACTTTTTCGTTATCTTGAATTAATTTTTCAATTTTATTTAATCCGTCATCATAGCCAATAGGGGAAGCATTTCTACCAGAAAATTTTAGCCCATTATATTCTTTTGGATTATGGCTAGCTGTTATCATTATAGAACCATCAAAATTATATTTTGCTGTTCCCCAGTATATAGAAGGTGTAGTAGCTAAGCCTGCATCATAAACATCACAACCTGATGACAAAAGGCCATGTATGAGTGCATCGTGTATCTCGTCTGATGATGTTCTCGTATCCCTACCAATTAAGACCTTTTTAATCTTAAAAAATTGAGGGAAAAAATACCCGATTTTAACCACATCATCTTTATTAAAATCTACACCATAGATACCTCTGATATCATAAGCATGAAAAGATCCCATAATTATTTTTTTTGACAAATTTACAATAATTTTTATAACCTATTTATATAAATATGACATTATTATTCCATTATAATTTATAATTTCGTGAAATATTTTTTCTAATGAAACCGATAATTAACTTAATATTAGTACTTTGTATCAATATTAATCTATTTTCACAAATTTCATTTACAAATAATGATAGGCAGCAGAGAATCATTAGAGATATGAAAGTACTATCACACGATACCCTTATGGGTAGAAAATCTGCTAGTAAATACGAGTGGAAAGCAGGCAACTATATCATTAATGAATTAAACAAATTAAAATCGCATCAAAGTAATATCAATTTTTTGCCTGCTTATGATACATATAGATTTGCATTTACTATTAAAAATTACGAAAATAATAATAAAGACACTACTGCTGACATAATTGCATATATTGACAATAATGCTCCTTATACTATAATTATTGGGGCACATTATGATCATGTTGGTTATGAAATCTATGATAGCACTAAAGGTCAGTATTTGATTTATAATGGTGCTGACGATAATGCTAGTGGCACGGTGGGATTATTAGAACTGACAAGACATCTTTCTAATAAATTTTTAACTAATTATAATTACATCATATGCTTTTGGGGCAGTGAAGAAATAGGATTATACGGTTCTGCTTATTTTTGTCAAAAAATTTTGCCAAATATTAATGTACCTCCGATAATTTTATATATAAACTATGATATGATTGGCAGCTTAGGATATAAAAAAAATATTCTTACTATTTATGGTACAGCTACTGCGAATAATTTAAAAGATATTGTACCAAATTATTATGATTCTGTTAAAATCAATAAATTACCTACGGCCTTTCCATTCAGCGATCATACATGTTTCTATGCTAATAATATCCCATATTTATATTTTACAACTGGTTTACCTAAAACTTATCATACTATAAAAGATGAAATAAATTTAATAAATTTTAATGGAATTCTTTTTACTATTAAGCTAACAGAACATATATTATCGCAATTAAATCCACAAGAATTGCAATTCAAAAAAATAAAATTACATCATTATATTCATACAGGGATAGCTCTATATTTTAAATCATAACATATATTTAAATTAAATAGAAATTTATTAAAAATTAATTATACTTAAATATAGTTATTACCGAGAATGAATCAGTAATAATTTAGTTATTACTTAAACTTTTTATTCCATAAAATAAATTTTAATAAATTATTAAAAAATAATGTCAATTTGACATTATTTTTATTTGGCATACTTATTGATTATGCAAAAGCAAAACTTCAAAAAAACAAAAGATATGAGTGAAATTAAAATTAAACCTTTAGCAGATCGAGTAGTTATCGAACCAGCACCTGCTGAGGAAAAAACTGCAGGTGGTATCATTATCCCAGACACAGCAAAAGAAAAACCTTTAAAAGGTACAGTAGTAGCTGTAGGTAATGGCAAAAAAGATGAACCTATGACAGTAAAAGTAGGTGATCAAGTATTATATTCCAAGTATGCAGGCACCGAAATTACTATTGATGGCAAAGAATATCTGATAGTTAAAGAATCAGACATTTTAGCAATTATTTAATCATTAATTAACATTTTAAAAATAAATAAAACTATGGCAAAAGAAATAATATTAGGCTTTGATGCCCGCGAGCAATTAAAAAAAGGTGTAGACAAATTAGCAAATGCTGTTAAAGTAACACTAGGTCCCAAGGGACGTAATGTAGTTATAGAGAGAAGCTATGGAGCACCTATAACCACTAAAGATGGTGTATCAGTGGCTAAAGAAATTAGTTTAGAAGATAAATTTGAAAATATGGGTGCCCAAATGGTAAAAAAAGCTGCTAGCGAAACTAGTGATGCTGCAGGTGATGGTACAACAACTGCCACTCTCCTTACTCAAATCATCTTCAATGCTGGTTTAAAAAGTGTTACCGCTGGAGCTAATCCTATGGATCTGAAACGCGGTATTGACAAAGCTGTGAAAACTGTTATTGACAACCTAAAACAACAATCTCAGCAAGTAGGTGATAGCTATGAAAAAATAGAACAAGTAGGAACAATTTCTGCTAATAATGACCCCGAAATAGG
>LFTI01000086.1 GCA_001513285.1 Rikenellaceae bacterium DTU049 | reverse complement strand
AAAGATGGTAGTATTAGTGATGTTAAAGTTGTTAGAGGTATTGGTGGTGGCTGTGATGAAGAAGCTGTTAGAGTAGTAAAATCTATGCCTAAATGGGAACCAGGTAAACAAAGAGGGGTACCTGTGCGTGTATATTTCACTTTACCTATTGAGTTTAAACTTATTACCTATTGAGTTTAAACTTATTATGTAAAATGTTTTAATTTGATAATAAATAAAAAAGGTTCACATATGTGAACCTTTTTTATTGTAATCTTTCATTAGTTCCTATTAAATATTTTCATTTTTACTATTATAGTTTAATTCCTGATATTTAGCATCTCCAAAGGCTAAAATAGGATAAAAGATAAATGGTAAAAATAATAAACCAATTGTAAAGCCAGCACCTTTGCCAAAAGATAAAGATAATTGATGTGTTATTATTATAGTAATAACGATATTTACAACAGGTATTATCATCAAAAAAATCCACCACAAAGGTTTCTTGACAATTTCTAAATATACTATTAAATTATAAATGGGAATTATAGCTGCCCATCCTGGCTTATTTGCTTTTTGAAATACTATCCATAATGAAATAATTAACAAAGCTGCTACTATTAATTGTACAAATAAACTTGTACCAGCAAATAAGCCGTAAAAAAAATTGTATTCATTCATAATTTTATTTTTTTATGTTTCAGTAAAAGTAAATAAAATTTTTAAAATAAAAATATCTTTTTTAAAAATATTATATTACTAATCAATATATTAATAAAAAAACTTGGCTTTATTACTTTGTGTATGGGCAATCAAAATTTGGAAAAATAAAATACAAAGAGTGGATACTTTATAACAAAATTGAGCAAATAATCCATTGTGGCAAATACATTTCATGTTAATTTATAAATTGTTGTTTGGTAAGAAAAGGGGAACGAGTCGAATTAATATATTGTTATACTTAACTATTGTTATTTATATCTCTGTTTCATTAATTTCCAATACTTGTCCCATGCCCATCTGTCGTGGGATGACAGGTTTAGTAATCTGCCAATATCAGGATATATCATATCTTTCAGGTATTTATTCATCACTACGAACCACATCAAGTAGCTCTGTAAGTACTTAGTAGCCACTCCGTGAAATCTACTCAACCATTTTTTAAAATTGTCTATCTTGCTCTCTATTATTTCTACACTGTATAGACCTCGTTTTATTTGCTTTTTGTTTACTATTACTTTTTTACTCTTAATATCTTTCACCGCCTTTTTGAACTCCTTTTTAGGCTTTACGCATAGTAGATTATTCTCTGATATTCTATTCTTTAGCTCTTCTTTCAATTGCTCATTCTTAACTTTTTTATCTCCTACATGTTTGAAAAGTAAATTACCTTCTCTATCTGTTACGACTAATACTGCTACTTTGGGATGTCGCTTCTTCTTTGCTTTTTCATATTCTTCTCTGTCTTTATATTTCCTTCCTTTTTCTGAATATTGCATTAACAGTTCATCAGCCTCCACAATACCAGAGAAACTTATATTACCTTCTAATGATCGCAGGGCTGCTAATATTCTATGCCTCCATCGAAAACTTGTTTTTAAGCAAATACCCACCTCATCGGCACATGCACGCAGACTTTT
>LFTI01000060.1 GCA_001513285.1 Rikenellaceae bacterium DTU049 | reverse complement strand
TTCTTCTATTACTTCGGCTGTATATTCCATAAAATTATGTTTTTTGCAAAATTAATAAAAATATATAATACTTAATTTTAAACAAAAATTTTGTTGGTTAATTAAGAGAGTGAAAAAATTAAATAATTTTCTCACTCTCTTACCTTTTTTAGGCCTCTTCTTCTTCTTTAAAATCATCCTTCCCATTTTACATCGCTTTATTACATTAAAAAAAATTATTTTTTTACATATTATTCAATATAATTCATAAATTTAATGTAAATTTGTTCAAAAATTTTTGATGACTTGGAAAGATTTACTTAGACAATTAGATAAGTATAAATATATATTAGTATTGATAATATTTTTAGTTTTCATCATTTTTTTAGATAATAACAATCTTATAAAATTAAGAAAGTATAAAAAACAATTAAATACTGCTAAAGAACAAAATGAATATTACAAACAAAAAATTAAAGAAGATTCATTAGAAATTCAAAAATTAAAACGTGATAAAGAACAATTAGAACTATATGCACGAAAAACATTTTTTTTCAAAAAAGATAATGAAACTATATTTTTAATAGTAAAAGATTCTACTCAAAAAGAAAATACAAAAAAATAATTTATATATTTTGAGTTTTTAAAAAATTGCTAACTATTTTAGCATAAAATTTATAAATATTTTCAACTAAAGAGTCCATTATGCTGGTTTGCATGCCAATGGTGTTTTCGATTTTTCTCTTTTGTGAGTCGATGTATTCGATAAATTTTGTTTCTTGGCCTATATATTTATCAATATTTTTGTTAGATTTATTTATTTTATCGTAGCAATACCAATGAAAGGGATATATTACATAATTTTTGTGTATTTCTGTATCTATAGCGTGGCAAAAGTTATTAATAAAATCTTTAATATTTCGATTATTTGGATGAAATAACATAGGTTTAGAAAAATGAAAATGAATTTTACCTTTAAAATCTATCAAGCCTTCTTTCATTTCATTTAATCTAAATTTATCAGTTTTCTTAAAAATCACTTTTGATTTATCTTGGTAATTAGATAAAATTTTATAGGCTACACAAGGATCATATTCATAAGACAAAGAAACAGTTACTATATTATAATTATTCAATAATTCTATTTCTTGTCCTTTATCAGCAGATAATAGTAGCATTCGTATTAGAGAACTTTGTGTCTTATCATTACCATCCTTACTTCGGCCCTCTTGCTGAGCTATCCACATAGACTGTTTTCTTTCTAATAAAGTATTTTTTATGTAATTTGATAATTCAATGGAAGCATAATAAATTTTTTTGCCTTCTAAATCTCTACGAACGATAAAAGATTTGTTTAATCTTGCTAAATATTCTATCCATGGCATCACAAATAAATTATTACCAATAGCAGATTCAATAGTATCATAACCATTAGTTATTAGAATATAATTTAAAATAAATGAGTCTAATAGTATATCTCTGTGATTAGATATAAACAAATAAGTGTTGTCTTTTTGAATATTTTCTATGCCAGAATATGTAAGTTCAGAAACAGATTGTTTTAATAAATTTTCTAATAAAGGTTGTAATAAATTAATTTGCAATTCTTTAATTGTTTGCATTTGAGATAGCCTATTGAGTATCTCATCTACTTTATCTCTACCAAACTGATATGACAAAATTTCAATGAATAGATCTTCTTTTATGATTTTTTGTAAATAATCATTTACTTCATTATCTCTAAAAGAGCGAATTTGATCAAAATTTTTTTCGTTCATAATTTGCAAAATTAATAAAAGAAAATTTAATAAAATTATGTATAATTCATAGTAATTAAATAGCAAACTCAAAGCAAATTACAAACTATAGCAATTGGCATTAGTGTACGATTTTATAATAAAAGAAAAAGTTTAATTTAATTTGTAAACATTATGCTTAACATTTTTAACTCAACAAAATATATAAAAAAAATTACTTTCTTATTCAATAAATTTATTTATATTTGAAAAAAAGATTATGAAAAAATTTGTATTATTTTTTATAAATGTAGTGGTTGCCATTACATTATATGCTTATCCAGGTGAGGTTATAAATAAATTTAAAGCTCCTAATAAATTTAGTACTGGCCTGACTTTTGATGGCAAATATTTATGGGTTGCTGATAGAGGTACTGATTTATTGTATAAAATAGATGTGAAAAATGGTAAAGTTTTAAAAACTTTACGTGCTCCAGCCTATTGGATTACTGGTTTAGCTTGGGATGGTAAATATTTGTGGGCAGTAGATGAGAGAGGCGGTATACCTAAAGGTGATGAATTTTTTGGTGGTCAATTATACATGATAGATACTGCCAACGGTAATATATTACATACTACACCATTACCTTTTACTAATCCACAAGACTTAGCATATGATGGTAAATATATGTGGGTAATAGACGCTAGATCAAATAAACTTATTAAATTTAATCCATTTGATGGTACATCTATATTAGAATTTGTTGCTCCAGCTCCTGGCTGTACAGGCTTGACTTTCGACGGAGAAAATATCTGGATTGCTAATAATTATAGAAATGAAATTTATCAAGTTTCTCCACAAGATGGTAATGTAATTATTGTAACATCTTCACCTAATGAATATCCTCGTGGTATGGCATATGATGGCAATTATTTATGGCTCGTAGATAGTCAATCAGATACTATTTATCAGATGAAAAAAAGTGATGATGACAAATTTATTAGAATGAAATCTAGAACTGCTAAGCTCACTTTCACTCAAACAGCTATGAATTTCGGGCCAGGAAAAGCAAATACAGTTGAATTATATTTTGCTATCCCACAATCTATGGACAATCAAGATATAATAGGTGAAGTAGAATTTTCTATTAATCCAACAGAAATTTTAACTGATAAATGGGGACAAAAAATAGCTTATTTCCATTTTGATAATGTGAATGCAGGTGAAAAAGTTCAAGTAGAAATGTATGTAAAAGCTAAGATGTTTGATACTCGCTACTTTATTTATCCTGATAAAGTTGGTTCTCTAAATGAAATTCCAGAAAAATTAAAAGAAATATATTTAGTAGATGATGAAAAATATGATATAAATAATCCAATTATTCGAAATGCACTCAAAGAGGCTATAGGTAATGAGACTAATGTATATAAAATCGTAAAGGGAATTTATTATTATTTACATGAGAAATTATATTATGAACGTTCTGGAGGCTGGAATACAGCTCCTACAGTATTAGAAAGAGGTAATGGCTCTTGTTCTGAATATACTTTTGTCTTTATTTCTATGTGTAGAGCTGCTGGAGTACCTGCGAGATATGTGGGATCTGTAGTGGAAAGAGGTGAGTTAGCATCTATGGATGAAGTTTTTCATAGATGGGTAGAGGTATATTTGCCTAATTATGGATGGATACCTGTTGATCCATCAGGTGGTGATGAAGCTTTACCAGCAGATAAAGCACGTTATTTCGGATTTACGGGACGCAGATTTTTAATCACTACTACAGGTGGTGGCAATTCCGAATATTTAGATTGGAACTATAATGGTAATATACGCTTCACTACAGAACCACAAACTTTTGTCGTTACTGAAGCTTATGGAGATTGGGAACCTATAGATTAATTTTTTACTTTTGTATAACTAAAACATTATTAGTTTGTATTTGGTTATTTTCTTTAATTCTATAATAGTAAATACCTTCTGGTAGGAGTGATAAATCTATGCTATTACTTATAATATTTTCTTGTAAAACTTTTGCTCCTAAAGAATTAAATATTTCGATAGTAAAATCTTTTTCCAAATCCAGATTTAAATTTGCTATACCACTGGTAGGATTAGGATAAAGTAAAATATTATTATTTTCTACCAACTCTTCTATGCCTACAGGAGTAGCTACATACACTGCTATCATACTAGCACTATCGGTAGTATTATTCATATCAAAAAAAGTATATCTAATGATAGAAGTTCCCAAATGACCTTTAGGATAGTATTCGCCATAAAAATCATCACTATTAATAGAATGAGCTGGTATAGTAATATATTTGGTAGAAACTAAAACAGATGCATCATAGCACTGTACCCAGCAAAAGCTATTTTCTGTACCGGGAACAACACTGATTTCTGTCTTCTTTACCTTAACATTTAAATTATTATCACTAATGTTTTCTACAGCCAATTGCACATATTGTGCAGTATATTGGCTACTATCCATAAAAAAATAAATGCTATCATCATTTGCGAGCAGATCATTATTATAATATAATCTAAGTGAATTTTGTGAAAATGCAAATAATGATGGGATTAATAATATTAAAAAAGTAAAAATCTTTTTCATAATTATATTTTTTACAAAATTGCAAATTTTTTTCTTAATTATTCAATACTTTTATTTTGGTTCTATAACATTTATTGTGGGTTAATTATTTTACCACAAAGGGCACAATGTTATTACACAAAGTTCACAAAGTGATATTTGCATTCTCTGTGTTCTTAGTGCCTTCTTTGAGAACTCTGGGGTTAATATTCAACTGTAAAATTACTATTTTTTAATCCTTACCAACTCAAAACGTTATAGAACCTTTTATTTTGATTAAAAGAATTTATCATATATCATTTTATATTTCTCACAAAGCAAGTTCAAATCATATTTCTGCAAAGCATTATCACGTATCACTTGTGAGTCAAATTTTGTATTTTTTAGTCGCTGACAAGCATTAGTAAATTGATCTACATCAAACTTATCAATGACAACGCCACATTTATCATTTTCTATGTCATCTAGATCTCCTATTCCTTTATTGGTAATGATTGGTTTGCCCATTGCTATTGTTTCACCAAACTTAATTGGAGAAGTTGCAATTCTTGTAAAATTATTATTTAGAAAAAATATAACATGAGTAGCCAAATTGATATATTCTGGCATAGCTGCTCTAGGCACATTATATATTATCTCCACCTCATCATGCCAATCATATTTATCTATTTTTTCTAAAATTTTAGAATTTTTGCTATAAAGTATAAGTGTAAATTTAGATGGCGAAAAGAACTTTCTATATACATCATAAAAGCTAAACATCTCATCAAAAAGATACCAATTTTCGGCAGTACCGAAATATAATAGATTGTTTATCTGTTTTTCATTATGTGGCTTAATTTTACTAGGATCGAATAGGTCTATATCTGTAGCACAAGGTATCACATATACATCATTGGGTGAGACTTCAAAGTTATTGATTAAATAATTTTTTGCAGCATTAGTGAGTACCACTACAGCATCAGAATTAGTAATCCATAATTTTTCTTTTTTCTTAAAAAAATTATATACAGCTCTATATATAGGATTATTAAGTGACCATAAATGTCCATCTACACGTTCATCAGCCCAGAAGCCTCTCATATCAAAAATTATAGGAATATTATTTTTTTTTGCTATGCCAAACGCCATCATCATTGGGATATAGCTACGTACATGTATCGCTGATATATCAGGATTATATTTCAAAATTTTTCTAATTTTCTCTTTCCCTTTATCAATATCATAGAGGGTAGATAAAATTGCAGGAGTTTTAGTATAATCTTCTGGGTACCAAATCCAGTTATTTTTTTCAATTTGTTCCCAGATTTTATCTTCATTTGCAGCCAATCTTTCTTTTTTTTCAAAGCTTAAAATATGGTAACTAATTCCGCTTTGTGATAATTTTTCTAAATATGGTATTACCTGAGATTGTGATACTGGATCAGACAATCCATCGTATGTAACATATAAAATGGTTTTGCTATTTTGGTTCATAGTTTATGAGATTCTAAATAATAATTTAATATATATAAATTCCATATTCTACTTGCTAAATATTCAATATTTTCATGATAAAAATTTGAAATTAAATTATTTACAAAATTATAATTTATAAAATTATAAATAGGGCTTTGGTGATTAGTTAATGAAGTAGTAATATTATCTTTTAACTCATTATGGCACCAATTAGATAACGGAATGGCGAACCCTTTTTTGGGTCTATCATATAGCTCTCTGGGTAGATAATCTGATAAAATGTCTTTTAGCATTATTTTTAATTGATTACCATGCATTTTATATTTTGCAGGTATAGACCATGCTAAATCTGCTAACTCTGTGCTCAATAATGGTGGACGAAGTTCTAAAGTGTTTGCCATGCTAGCTCTATCTACTTTTACTAATAAATCATCGGGCAAATAATAGGTAAAATCGAACCATTCTTGCCTTAGAATAGCATCATCAATATTTATATTTAAGAAATTTAATTGAAAATCTTGATTTAATAAATCTTTTAGCTGCCAACTAGTGAAATAGTTATTCTCAATTGAAAAAATATTAGAATGCAAATTCTCTTTTATATCAAAAAACTGTCCCCAGCGATTAAATCTATGTGAAGGAATATTTTTGAATATAGCTCTAGCAAATGGTTTTAGGATACTAACTACCGGATTTGATAATCTTTTAGCCCATCTATACATACCGTAGCCCATAAATAATTCATCTCCGCCATCACCAGATAGAGCTACTTTTACATAATGGCTTGCAAAATGGCTAATAGCATGAGTAACTAAAAAGCTAGAATCTGCTAATGGTTCATCCATTTTTAATAGAACATTTTCTAAATTTTTAGTCAAAAAATCATAATCCACCATTAGAGGCATATATTCTATGTCAAGGAAATCAGCTATTTTTTTAGCATAATCTCCTTCATTAAAATTTTTATCTTTTTGCTCGATAGTAAATGCTGTTATTGGATTAGTTTGATTTTTAGCAGCTATGCTGGCAACTAGACTGCTATCAATGCCGCCAGATAGCAATACTCCTATTTTCACATCGCTTACGAGTGCTCCTTTTACAGCATTTTCTATAGCTTGTTTTACTTGCTCTCTTGCTTGGGAATATGTAATGTTTTGATTATTTATAACATCAAAATAATGATATTGATGCAATTCAAATTTATCAGATTTGACTTTTGCAAAATGGCCTGCAGGGAATTTATTTACTTGTGAAAGAATAGTAAAAGGATGTGGTATATATCCTAAATGTAAATAATAAGCTACAGCCATATCGTCTACAGATGTTTTTGGCAAAATTTCATAAAAAGCTTTTAATTCTGAAGCGAAACAAAAATAATTATCAAATTTAGAAAAGTATAATGGTTTAATGCCAATGGGATCTCTAGCTAAAACTAATGATTGTTCGTTTTGGTCCCAAATAGCTATACTAAACATACCATCTAGTTTATCAAAGACAGCTTCACCTTCAATGGCGAAAAGCTCTAGTATCATCTCAGTATCAGAATAAGATCTTAATTGTTTAAATGATTCTGGATATTTATGAGAGAAATAATATTTGATATCATTATAGTTGAATAATTCTCCATTATAAACAATGGTATACCTGCCATTTATAGATGTCATGGGTTGATTAGCATTATCACTGAGATCGATAATGGATAATCGCTGATGTCCGAGAGCAATATTTGGACTTATAAAAAAATGATTAGCATCTTTGCCTCTATGAGCTAAACTATGAGTAAAAGGATAAATTTTTTGTAAAAAATAATCATTAGCATTTGAGCAATAGATACCAGCTATTCCACACATAAGAAATTGGTTAAAAATATTAACTGCTTATCCATTTATCTAGATTAATAAGATTAGAATAATCTACTAGTGTATTATATTTGTCCCAAAAATCTTTATTAGGTCTATAGCCTTCGTCATCATTAGAATATTCTTCTTTTATTCTCAACAAATAATACATAGGAGTGGGGCCTTTATATTTGATAGGTATCTCTCCTCTATATTCTACCTCAAAAAAGTCTTTTAATAGTTCATATGTAGTAGCAGAGATATTAATTTTATTACTTTCACAGGTACTTTGCAATCGATTAGCAGTATTTACAGTATCTCCCCAAATATCAAAAGCAAATTTTCTTTTACCTACAACGCCAGCTACTACTTCACCAGTATTAATGCCTACACGTAGTTTCCATCTCTCATTTTCTGGATTAACTTTATAAAATTTTTGAATAAATTGCTGCATCTCTAGAGCTGCCAATGCTGTATCTATCGCATGAGTTTGATTACGAATAGGCATGCCTCCTACACTCATATGAGAGTCTCCAATAGTTTTTAATTTTTCTAGTTTATTCCTCACACATATCTCATCGAATTTCCCAAATATATAATCTAGATTATTAACAATTAATTCAGAATCTAATTGATCACTTAACTGACTAAAAGAAGCAAAATCAGTAAAAATAACGGATACAGAAGAATAAAACTCAGCTTCTACCTTACCTGTTTCTTTTAATTCATTTGCCACCCTCACTGGCAATATGTTTATCAGTAATTTATCCGCTTTTTCCTTTTCTTTTTCTAGTTGTAAAGTTTTTTGAATGATTTCTTTATTTTTAGTAAGAGCATATTCCTCTAAGAGTTTATTTCTTCTCAATATTAATCTATTAGAAAAATAAACGATAGCATAAATAGCTAAAATACCTAAAATAGCATATAAAATATATGAAACTACCGTTCTATAAAATGGTACATTGATGTGTAAAGGTATATTGACCAGGGTTGTGATTTGTTCATTCTCATCAATAGCTTTTATATGAAAAGTGTAGTTACCTGGTTTCAATTTATAATATTCTCTACGATGATGTGTAGTCCATTCAGACCAATCTCTATCATATCCTTCTAAATAAAAACTAAATTTTATGTTGTTTGTCATCTCTCTTTCTATGAGGTTAGTTCGCCACTCTATGCTGAGTTTATTAAGTGGATAAGGTATTTTTATGGTAGTATCTATCAGAGAGTAATTGGTTATCATATAACTAGTATCTTGAGCATCTATATTTAATGTAGCATATAATCTCAAGGGAGCTGATTTTTTAAATAATTTTTTTTGATTTAGTACAAAAATGCCGTCGTCAGTAGAAAATAGTATATTATCGTTAGGGCCTTTTTTAATAGACAAAACTTCTAATTCGTGAAAGAGTTGTAAAGTTTTTTTAGTAACATATTTACCATTGTCTCTCATCATTAAATAAATTGGTTTATTTGGTAATTGCTTAGATGAGGTCTGTAGCCAAATTGTATCACCAAAAATTTTCAAGATATTTATAAAATGTAATGAATCATAAAAATTCCTTAAAGCAGGTTCTGCTAATGTTATTTGATCGTTATTAATGTTTAATCGCCAGATATTGTCTGGAGAATAAACCAATATACTATTTTGGTCTTTTTCTAATAAATAACCAGAAGAAAATACTTTTTTTGTTGGCAAATCTAATACTTGTATTTCTTGCAAATCATTAGAAGTAGTTATTTTAATAATTTTGGGCTCATCACAAGAAATATAATGAACATAAGAACTATCAGACTTCTTAAAATTTATATTCGAAAAAGTAATACCTACTGGTAATGGGATAGATAATGTTTTTACAAATTTTTTATTTTTATAATGATAAATATTAAAAAAGTTTTCTGTAGTTGCAGTGAAGTATGTAGGCGAGGTCGTTACATTTATAGTACGAAAATTACCAGTATCTATAGGTATAATGTTGTTTTTATAATCTAATGCATACAATCCTATGCTAGATGCTACAATTACGAAACTATCTTTATCAAATTTTATTTTTTTTAATTGCCAGCAGATATTATCTATAGATGTTTTTTTGAAATAATTTGTACTTTTATCTATTTCTTCTACGAATAAATTAGTCCATCCTCCAGCGATTAATTTATTATTAAAAAAAATTACATCTAAGATAGAAGTCGTGAGCCCATGCACCTTTGATAATAACGTAAAAGGATTATGAGTATTTATTTTGGCTATCCCATAGTCCATTGCTAGCCATATATTTTCATTAGGATCCAATGCTATTTTATTATGCGTTAAACTAATAAGTTGTGAAGAATGATTGAGAATATATTGTAAATTAAAATCTAAATCATACACATAGGTGCCACCGAAATAAGTTGAAAAAATATAACTATCAGAAGATTTTTTAGCATCTAATATGTTATTTTGCAATAATTCCTTTTCAATGGGGAAATCTATTTCTTCGATGTTTAATGTAGGTGATGAGATATTATCTATATTTAAAATGCCTTTATATATACCAGCTGCAGCATCGATTATTAGCAATGTATCATTGGTATATGGCAAAAACATAAATATTTGACTATTTAAAGGATAGTTCCCTTTGATATATAATAATTTAGAACCAGACAAAAGGTATAACCCTGTCTTTGGATTATAAAAAAAAGCTAAATTATTGAAATTAATAAGATTCCCTTTGACATTAGTAAAAAGCACATCTACTTTATCATTTATTAATCTAACAACGCTATTATTATCTGATAGATAAATTCCATAATTTGTTTTAGCAGTACTCAAAAAATAATTATTTGAAAAAGATAAATTTTTAGCTTTACTAGTCAATGAGACGTATTTATAAGTTTTAGGATTAGAAATCAGGAAATAACCAAATTCATTTTTAGAACCTACATATATTCTGTCATTATCAATTACAATGCAAGCAATAGCATCATTAGTTGGCAAAAAATATTTATGCCAGTTGATACCATCGAAGCTCATTAGTCCATCACCATTTGCTAACCATAATATACCTGTATTATCAAAAGCAATATCCCAATTTTGAGAATATCCATTATATTCATAAGGATAATAGTTTTTAATATATGGTAATCCCCATCTAGCTATACTCTGGCTATATAATGAGCTACTTAGCATTAAAAAACTTAAGCTTATTATTAAAAATAAATTAATGAATTTTATTTTTTTCAATTTAATTAAAGTTTTATTAAAAATTTTACACATAGAATGATTTAATATTTTTTAACCAACAACTCTTACTTCATCTCCCCCTCTCCCATTCTCACCATCAACTTATCAACTCATCACTTATCACCTATCACTCATCACTTATCACTTATTCTCCCCATCTCCCTGTCTACCTGTCTCCAATTCTCCTAGCAAACTTCATTAGTAACATTTCCATTTAAATAATTAATTAAATTTCTAATACCTATATCTGCTCGTCTCTCTAATGCTTCACTTGTGTAATAGCCTATATGAGGAAGAGCAAACAAATTATCAATATGTAATAATGGATATTGAGGATCTATGGGAGGATCATTTTCTAGAACATCTGTTGCCACAGCAGAAATTGTTTTATTTAACAAAGCATCTTTCATGGCATCTTGGTCTACTATCAAAGCTCTAGCTGTATTTATCAGTATAGCATCTTTTTTCATTAAACTAAATTCTTTGTAGCTAATAAAATGTCTAGTTTCTGTATTTAGAGGTATATGCAGGCTTATAATATCTGATTTTTTCAATAAATATTCTTTAGTTACAAATATTACATCTTTTTCATCTGCATGAGCAGTACGAGTATAGACTATCACATTACAACCCAAGTATTTAGCATATTCTACCACTTTTTTACCAATATTCCCATAACCTATTACTCCCCATGTTTTGCCATAAAGTTCCCTTCCAGGAAGGTTTATTCTATCGCCCGCAGCTTTCAAAGATAAATATTGAGGTATAATTTGTCTAAAAAGCATTATAGCCATTGCGATTGTTAACTCAGCAACAGCTGTAGTAGAATATCCTGCAGCATTACTTACTTTTATATTATGAGCCTTGCAATATTCTATATCTACATGATCATATCCAGTGAAAGTGATAGAAATATATTCTAGATTTTTAGCATAGCTTAATATGTCAGCATTCAGATGCAAGACTGCTATCATCAAATAATTAGCATCCTTTATCCTCTCTATTATTTGCTCTTTACTCGTTGGCTCATCAGCATAATATTTTACTGCTACATCATAATGAGAGAGCTCATCTTTTAGTTGTTTAATTTGATTGTCAGTTATTTCTATTGGATGTGGTATTACTAATGTTTTACTCATAAAAAATATTATAAATTATATCTATAAAAAATAATTAGCAAATATAAGCGAAAAAATTTATTTAATAATAAAAATAATTAATTTGATATTTTTTAAATATTTTTGTAAAAATTTTAAACTTTAGTAATTCTAAATTATAAAAATGAACCCTTTATTCATTACTTTATTAATCCTTTTAATGAGTAATAATTTTTTATTTTCACAAAATGAAGACCCTATATGTGATAAGGTCAATTGTACAGGTAGCTGTGGTAAATTTCTAGATAAAAATGCAGATGGTATTTGTGATTTTGGAATTATAATATCACATACAGAAATAATCAATGATGAAGTAATAAAAGACACAGTAGAAAAAATACAAAAAAGCTATAATAATGAGATAAACAATAGCAATAATAATACACATGATAATATTATAAATAAACAGATAATGAACTATCAAAAGCATTTCGTTGCTATTCCTTCATTAAATTTAAATATAAAAAAAAGACCATATAATTTATTAGAAATTGGAATAATTACTTTGATTTTATATTCTTTATCGTGGTTATTTACCAAATATCATTTAATAAGCAAAAGATTGCACAAAAGAATATGGAATGTGTTATTGTTGATCAGTTTTATTATTTCATGTTTTTTAGGAATTATTTTAATTATACAAATTAATTATGGTATATGGCCAGCATTGCGATTAGAGTTTTTATATTGGCATGTACAGGTAGGTATTGTAATGACCTTAATATCTTTGTTTCATGCTTTATGGCATATTAACTATTTTAAAAAAATATTTTCAAGAATTGAATGAGATGAATACAGTTCGCATTATATTACTAATTTTTTTTAATATTAATTTTTTATTAATAGCACAAGATACTATACCTAAAGATTGTGTAAATTTAGTACCAAATGCGAGCTTTGAAGGCAATGGCAAATCTACTTTAAAACCCTGGAAAAAGATTAATACTGCAGACTATTTCGTAAATAGCAAAAATAAAAAAATGCAGGATGTAAATAAAATCAAATTTGATAAAAATTATATTCTACGTCCAGCTCACACTGGCAACGCATATGCGGGTTTACGTTTATGGCCACAAAATTATAATGAATTTTTACAAGTGAGATTAAATAACACTTTAGAAAGAGGTAAAATTTATTATTTTGAGGTATATATTACTCCATCTAAATATGCTAATAGCTATGCTAGATCTTTTGGAGCTAGTTTTTATCCAAACGCACCAAATTATATATCACCTAAAATATTAGATACTTATAGACCTCAGATAGAGGTTAGAGATGATAAAGGACTATATGATAAAAACAATCCAGAAGAGTGGATTAAAATAACTGGAACTTATACTGCCCAAGGCAATGAACTTTTCTTAACAATAGGTAATTTCGATTTAAGTGATAAAGAAAAATTCATTAGAAAAAACATTTTTTCTTTTGGTAAACGAGAAGCCTATTACTATGTAGATGATGTTTTATTATGCGAAATAGGAATAGACTCTGCATTATATTATTCTAATAAAAAAGTAGATTCTACATACATAGATTCATCAACTACATTAAATAGTCAATTTAATATTGATGATTACAAAGAACTTTTCAAAACACCTACTCGACAAGACACATTGGCAGAAATGCTACCCGATACAGGAGGTTCTAAAACTTTTTTTATCTATTTCGAGCCTAATTCATACCAGATTTATGACTCTACTTTTCAATATTTATCTTACATAATACAAGTTTTATATGAGCATCCTAATTTAAAAATTGTATTGAAAGGATATCAAGATAGTAATGAAGGAACTGCAGATTTATCATTAGCTCAGCAAAGAGCGTTAAACATCTTTCATCAGCTAAATGGTAATGGCATAGCACAAACCAGGTTTACTATACAAGTACCCAAGAGCAGTTGTAAATCTGATTTTAGCTTTTTACCACATTGCAGATTAGTTACTATTACAATTATTAATGAATAATTAACAAAATAATTTTTTTATTTTAAAAAAAACTTTTTATCTTTGTAAAAAATACAAAAAATAAATTCTTTATGAAAGTAGAAAAAAACAAATTAGCAAGCATAGCTTATAAAATATCGGAAGATGAACCCAATGGAGAAATCTTGGTAGAAATATCAGAAAACGAACCAGAAGAAATTTTATATGATGATGATATGGAAAATTTAGTTTTCTATTCTCGTCTTAAAGGATTATCTGCAGGAGAAAGTTTTAGTTTCGTGTTAGAACCAGAAGATGCTTTTGGTGAATATGATGAAGATGAAATAGTAGAGTCTGATTTAAATGAATTCGCTGATATGACTAATGTAAAGGCTAAAGATCTCACAGAAGATATGTATTTTACATATAATAATGATGAGGGTGAAACAGATTATTTTAGAGTTAAAAGTATAAATCATATAGAAAATAAAATAAAATTAGACTTCAATCATCCTTATGCAGGCAAAAAAATTAAGATAGAAGGTAAAATCATTGATGTTAAAGAACCAGAAGAAAAATAGTTAAATATTTTTATTTAATATATGAAAAAAATATATTAAATTTGTAAATGAAATAAGAAACCCTAAAAAATATAATATTATGAAAGGATTAAGAATAATTTTATCAATGGCATTAATGCTATGTGTAGCTATTTTATTTAGCCAAAATCAACCACACCAAAGTACGTTTAAATACGGATTTATCCCACAAAAAACTACTAAAACTATTAATTATGTAGTTAAAAGTACAAATGAGACCTTAGACACAGTAGGTTTATCAGACAATTTCTTCCCTGTTTTCTCACCAGATGGACCTATGCATATCTGGGGATTAATTGATGCCGATTATAATCCTATCGGTTATTGGTTTGGTGTAAATTCTGATAGCTTAGATGGATGGGCACAGTGCTATCAACTATATAATGTTAGTCAAGTAGGTATTGAAGGTCTATTAATGATATTTGGTGGTAAATTTGATACTGATGAAGATAATAATTCCTCTCTATCAGCTTCTGTGACTCCAATGGCTGCTGATGTTTGTATAATTGGTGGTACTTCGGGTAATTATCAATACGGTGCAGGACCAGATCTCAATAATCCTTATGCCGATGTATCTATACCTATTAGTGATATCGATACTATAAATTTATTTACATATAAAGAATTAGATCAAACAATACTAGTAACTGATGAATTTTGTATAGTTGCTGATTACACAGATTTACGTGAAAAAGGTGATACTGCATATTTATTAAGTGATGATGAGGGTGATGGAATGGGCTTACATTATACTCAATATGCAAAATCTCCTTTAGGTAGGTATTATTGGGTAAGTACTAACTTTGGTACTGGTGGAGTTCTAGATGTAAATATTTCGTTATTTGCTGTAGTAGATTTAGATTATGTAAATATTAATTCTAGTTCTTATTTCCAAGGTATGCAATTGACTTTCCCAAATATAACAAGAGATCCAGAATTAGTAATACAATTTGCTCTAAAAAATGCATCTAATACTTCTATAGATATTATTAGTCTTAATGGCCAATTAGTTAAATCTGAAGATTTAGGTATGAAAGAAGCTGGCTCACATCATACTATTATGGATATATCTAATTTACAACCAGGTATGTATTTAGTTTCTCTAAATTCTCAAGGATCTAGATTAATTAAAAAATTAGTTATTGAATAAAAGAAAAATTAAAATTAAATAAAAAAGCCAGAATTAATTCTGGCTTTTTTTGTTAAGTCACTTTTACAAGCTAAATAGCTAAAACATACATCATTTCTAATAAATCTTTATCTACACCTTTGAAGCTTTTAACTGCTCTTTCTAGTGGGATTTTTACTATACGTTCGTTCATAATGCCTATCATAATTTTATCATCACCAATCATAATAGATTTGACAGCATTATAACCCATTCTAGAAGCATTTAGTCTATCTCTGAGAGTAGGATTGCCCCCTCGCTGAATATGACCTAATACCGTATATCTAATTTCATAGTCTGGTAGTTTTTCTTTAACTATTTCTGAAATTTTAACAGCACCACCCAGTTCCTCTCCTTCTGCTACAATAATTATAGAACTTTTTTTATTACTTCTCCATCTATTTTGTATATTATCAACGAGATCATCCATATTAGTTTTAGTTTCAGGTATTAGAATCTCCTCTGCACCATTAGCAATGCCAGTATATAGAGCTATATATCCTGCATCTCTTCCCATTACTTCTACAAAAAATATTCTACTATGCGAGCTAGCAGTATCTCTTATTTTATCAACAGCTTCCACGACAGTATTACATGCTGTATCAAATCCAATAGTATAATCTGTTCCATATAAATCGTTGTCAATGGTACCGGGAATGCCTATAACCTGAATATCAGGAAATTCATTTTTAAATTCACATGCTCCTTTGAAAGTGCCATCACCACCAATAAGAACTAATGAATCTATATCTCTTTTAAGCAAATTTTCATGTGCTATTTGACGATATTCTTTTTCCAAAAAACGCTTGCTGCGTGCAGAACGTAAAATAGTGCCACCTCTTTGGATAATATTGCTAACATCACTAGCACTCATTTCAAACATATTATTCTCAATTAAACCGTGATACCCTTCATAAATACCATAAACATTTCTACCATTAAATATTGCAGTACGTACCACAGCTCTTATAGCAGCATTCATCCCAGGAGCATCTCCTCCTGATGTCAATATACCTATATTCTTCATATTATTACTTTTTTTACAAAAATAAGTATAATATCATAAACTTTCGTTTATATTATAACTGTATTAAATACACTTTTTGGGGTTCTATAACGTTTATTGTGGGTAAATTATTTTACCACAAATAACACTAAGACATTACACAAAGTTTATCCTGTTAAATAATTCCGCATAAGCGGAATTGCTTTGCATTTAACAGGATGAACAAAGTGCCATTTATAACCATTTTAATTCTATCATTCTCTGTGTTCTTTGTGCATTCTTTGTGAACTCTGTGGTTAATATTTAACCGTCTAAAAATAAAATTCATTTTTATAAAATTACTCTTTTTAATCTTTTCCATATAAAACGTTATAGAAACCTTTTTTTTACAAGAATTCCAAATCTTCTTTTCTCATAGTTTTTTCGCAATAATAGCAGCTAAATTTCACCTCCTCTAAATCATTTTGCACAATAAATTTTGTTGTAATCTTTTCATTATTAGTAATACATTTAGGATTAATGCATTTTACTAATCCGATTACTTCATCAGGTAGCTCTACTTTAGTTTTTCTAATAATTTCATAATTTTTTATTTCAATAATAGTAGCACTAGGTGCTATTAAAGCAATTTTATTAATATCATCTTTTTCGAAAAATTTATTGCTAACTTTAATAATACCTTTTTTTCCCATTTTATGACTATCTAGATTAGATCCCATATAAATAGCATCATTAAAATCCTCTAATTGTAAAGCTCTCAAAACTTGTAAAACTACACCTTGAGGTATATGGTCTATGACTGTCCCATTTTCTAGGGCAGAAACTTTTAATTCTTTTTTATTGTAATTATCTTGCATACAAATTAAATTTTAAAATATTTTAAACTTCTATACCTAGCATATAGCAAATAAGTGCTTGCCTAACGAATAACCCATTTTGGGCTTGTTGAAAGTAGTAAGCATATGGAGTTGTATCTACAGAGATATCTATTTCATTAACTCTAGGAAGTGGATGAAGAATTTTCATATTAGGTTTCACATTTGATAGCATGTTAGCATTAAGGGTATAGGAATTTTTTACTTTTTCATATTCCATAGGATCTGCGAAACGTTCTTGCTGAATGCGTGTCATATAAATAATATCACTCAATGGAATAGCATCTTCTAATCTTTCATATTGAAAATAGGGCAGATTATTTTTCTTGATATAATATTTTACAGCACTTGGAAGTTTAAGCTCTAGTGGGGAAACTAAATGAAATGTAGTATTAAAATCTGTCATAGCTTTAACTAGGCTATGGACAGTTCTACCATATTTCAGATCTCCTACAAAAGTGATATTGAGGTTATCTAGAGTATGCTGAGTTTGCAAGATGCTATATAAATCTAGCAGACATTGAGTAGGATGCTGATTAGAACCATCTCCAGCATTAATAAAAGGTACTGTACAATTTTCACTAGCATATCGAGCACTACCATCTAAAGAATTACGCATTATTATCATATCAGAATATTGATTAATAGTACGTATCGTGTCACCTAATGATTCTCCTTTTTTTACACTGGTATTTGTAGCCTCTGAGAAACCAATAACTCTACCACCTAATCTTTGAATAGCTGATTCAAAGCTGAGCCGTGTGCGAGTAGATGGTTCAAAAAATAATACTGCTATCACCTTGCCATTAAGTAAATTTTGGTCTGGCTTAGCCTCAAACTTTTTAGCCATATCAAGAATGTGTAGTATTTCTTCTTTATTAAAATCATTAATACTTACAAGATCTTTTTTCATATATTTAGTTTATTAATTTCTTATAAAAAAAAAGCGGCTATAAGCCGCTTTTTTAAAATTTTTATTTATTTAAATGATGATTTTTAACAAAATCATCAAGAACCTCATCGAAGGTAGGATAACCAATTTCTTGTAAGTCATAACCCACTCTAATAATAGGTTTATTAACTTTCACTACTCTACTAAGATCAATAGGAGTACCACTAATGACTAAATCTACAGGAGTATTATTTATCGTAGCTTCTAGATCTTTAATTTGCTCATCACCATAGCCCATAGCAGGGAGTAGAGCACCTATATGAGGATAAGTTTCGAAAGTTTGTTTGATTTTACCAACAATATATGGACGAGGATCTACCATTTCTGCAGCGCCAAATTTCATTGCAGCAATAGTAGCAGCACCTATAGTCATTTCTCCGTGTGTGAGTGTAGGGCCATCCTCTACTACTAATACACGTTTCCCTTTTATTTGAGATGGATTATTCACTGTTATTGGTGAAGCACCATCTATGACTATTGCATTTGGATTAATATTTCTAATATTATTACGAACAGTATTAATATCATTTAGGCTAGCACTGTCTATTTTATTAATTACGATGACATCTGACATCCTAGCTACGACTTCTCCTGGATAATAGCTAACCTCATGTCCTGGACGTAGAGGATCTACTACACCTACCATCAAATCTGGTTTGTAAAATGGGAAGTCATTATTGCCACCATCCCATAAAATAACATCGCAACCATCAGGATCATTCTCAGCGGCTCTCAATATAGCTTCATAATCTACGCCCGCATAGATAACATTACCACGAACCACATGTGGTTCATATTCTTCCATCTCTTCTATAGTGCAGTGATGTTTCTTTAAGTCTTCAACAGTAGCAAAACGTTGAACTTTTTGTTCTACTAAGTTACCATAAGGCATCGGATGTCTTACAGCTACAACTTTGAGACCTTTTTTCATTAATATTTCAATTATCCTTCTAGAAGTTTGGCTTTTGCCGCATCCAGTCCTCACTGCACAAACTGCTATAACAGGTTTTACAGATTTAACCATAGTATCATTAGGTCCTAATAAAACAAAATTTGCACCATTAGCATTTGCTATTGCAGATAAGTGCATCACTCTATTGTAAGGCAAATCACTGTATGACAAAACTACATCATGTACATTTAATTCTTTTATTAATTTAGGAACATCTGACTCAGAAAATATAGGAATACCATCAGGATATAATTTACCTGCTAGCTCTGCTGGATATTTCCTATCATCGATATCAGGAATTTGTGCAGCTGTGAAAGCGACAACATTAAAATTTTCATTGTCTCTGTAATAAACATTAAAATTGTGAAAATCACGTCCTGCTGCACCGAGGATCAATACATTTCTTTTCATAAAATATATATTTTTTACTTTTTGCAAAAGTAAGTTATTTTTTTTACTAAAAAAAATAATATCCTCTTTAATTTTTTAAACTATGGATTTGGTATATCTTTCTTTAATAGATTGCCGTTACTATCAAAAAACATTTTAGCAATGATTTTACCATTTTGATCGAAAAGAACCCATTCACCTACTTTAGCAGTATTTTTGTAATATCCCATAGTAGCTATTTGATGATTAGGATGATATTCTACAAATTTGCCATCAGGGAAGCCATTTTTAAAGAATTGTTCTCTTGCTAATCCTCCATATTGGTTATAAAACTTCCATAATCCTTCTTGCTTTTCATTTTTATACATTCCCTCAGAAACAGGTTTGCCATTGTCATTATATTCTATCCAGTAACCATCTTTTAATCCCATTTTGTATGTGCCCTCGTATAATTTATTGCCATTAGGTAGATAAAAAACATCTGAACCATTTTTTACATTATCGGTATAATTAGTTTGATATTTCAATGAGCCATTAGGATAGTAGCCGTTCCATGGTCCATTCATCAATCCATTTTTAAAATATCCCTCGTGCTGCACTTTACCATTTTCGTACCATGTAACCCAATAGCCATCTTCTTTATCATTTACAAAATTCCCTTCTCTTTGCTTTTTCCCAGATTCATACCAGGCCATCCATTTGCCTTCTCTTAAGCCATTTTTATAATAACCTTCTCTCCATTTTTCCCCCGTTTCATAATAATAAGTCCATTTACCGTCAAGATTATCATTCACAAACATACCTATACTGCCTAGCTTACCTGTAGGATGATAAAATCTCCAAAGACTATCATGTTTATCATTGATGATTTTGCCTTCCATTTCCATAAAACCGTTTGGATACCACCAGCGACAGTATCCATTTAGGCTATCATTTATATAATATCCTTCAAATTCTTTGTTCTCATTATCGTAATACGAAACAGCTTTGCCTTGACGCAGTCCATTTTCATAATAAATGCTATCTTTTACTTTAGTATTAATGTGATAGCTAATATATAAACCTTGTTTTTTACCATTTAGATGGTTGTACTGTTCTTTAATATTTCCATTTTCATACCACGAATAGCATGGACCCGACTCTTGATTTTCTTCTTTTGCTAGTTTACCATTTGGATAATAGTATTTCCAAATACCAATTTTTTTATCATCTTGATAAAATCCTTCTAAAGCTTTTTGACCATTGCCATGATAGAGCTCATATATACCATCTTTTTTGCCATTTTTATAAGTAATCTTTGAAATCAAAGTTCCCTGAGTGGTATAGGTTTTATGCTCACCATCCATTAGTCCATTAACAACGTACCACTCTTCTAGTTTATTACCTAATGAATCATAAATAATCACTGGACCAGTCTCAGGACTAATGATTTTCCATAATTTACCATTATCAAAATAATATTCCCATTGTCCAGTCATTTTACCATCAGAGAAAAATTGTTTACTTTGAATATTTCCATTTTCATAATAAATAATCCACTCGCCATCAGGTTTACGATTTTTGATTTGTCCTGTCATTTTCAGAGAATCAGGATATTGATAATAAGCTTTTACAGGGCCATTGTCTTTTTCTTCAATAATGTAAATATCGCCATTAGGATAATATTGTTTCCAAGTACCTATCTCGAGACCACTATTATCGTATTCACCTTCCATAGATAGCTGACCATTATGATAATAGAAAGACCATTTACCTACACGAGTGCTATCAGGCAATAATATTGTCCCTTTTTCTTTGATTTGTCCATCAGGATAAGTATATGTTATTTTTGTTTTTTTCTGAGCAATAGCTGGATTCAATAATGCTATTAGCAAGAATATTAATATGTATGGACGCATTTTTTATTACAAATTTAATAAAATTTTAGAAAATAAATATCAGATAAACATATGACAACTCATATATTCTAAGCTTATAGTATAATAAGAAATAAACAAATAAAATCACAAAGCCATAGCTTCTAATTTTTCTATTCTTTTCTCAATAGGAGGGTGAGTAGAAAAGAGAGCTTGCAGACCACCTTTTTTGAAAGGGTTTATAATAAGCATGTGAGTAGCAGAAGGATTGATTTCCTGTTCTGTTGCAGGTTTAGCTTTAGCAAAAGAATTCATTTTTTTAAGAGCATTAGCTAAATAAAGAGGATTTCTAGCGAATTTAGCACCTTTTTCATCGGCAGCATATTCTCTAGTACGAGAAATAGCTAATTGGATAATCATAGCTATAATAGGTGTCAATATTATCATTATTAATGTAGCGAGCAGATTACCTATGCCACCACCATCTCTACCTCCACCAAAAATATTAGCAAAATACGCTAAGCGAGCCAGCATAGAAATAGCACCAGCAATAACGGCTGCTATAGAAGAAATAAGAATATCTCTATTGGCAATATGAGCTATTTCGTGTCCTAATACTCCTTTTATTTCATTTTGATCTAATAAATCGAGCAATCCTCTAGTAACTGCCACAGCACCATGTTTTGGATTACGACCAGTAGCGAAGGCATTTGGTATATTAATGTTAGAAATATATACTTTGGGTTTTGGGATGCCAGCTTCTGCAGCTAATTCATCAACTATTCTATGTAATTGTGGAGCCTCAGCTTCGCTAACTTCTTTAGCTTTAAACATGGATAATGCTATTTTGTCAGAATAAAAAAATGAAATTCCATTCATCATTAAAGCAATGAAAAATGCTATAATCATGCCACTCTGACCACCAATTAAATAACCTACGCCCATAAACAGAGCAAACATCAAACCTAATAAAAAAGCTGTTTTAACGTAATTCATAATATATACAATTTTATATTTCTGATTTTATTATCTCAAAAGTTATGCCAATAAACGTTATAGAACCAAATTTATTATAAAATATTATATGCATTAGTGTAAGCCCTAAATTTTTCAATTAATTCAGCTAAATCTGCTGGTAAGTTACTATCAAAAAATATTTCTTCATTATTTTTAGGATGAATAAATCCAAGATTTTTGGCATGCAAAGCTTGGCGTTGACAGATTTTGAAAGAATTTGAAATAAATTGCTTAAAATTACCACCGAAATTCATATAAATGATATTATCGCCGCCATAATCTTCGTCATTAAAGATTGGATGACCTATAGCTTTCATATGAGCACGAATTTGATGAGTACGACCAGTGAAAAGTTTACATTCTATAAGAGTGGCAAAGCCATAGCGTTCGAGAACTTTATATTTTGTGTGGCTATACTTACCATTATTCTCATTACTACTGAGAGCCATTATCCTTCTATCTCTCGAATCACGTGATAAATAACCAGTAATTTCTCCATCATCATTTTCTAAATCACCCCAGACAATAGCAATATATGTCCTACTGACAGTATGTTCAAAAAATTGTTTAGAAATAAATTGCTCGGCAAATTCATTTTTAGCAATAACTAATAATCCAGTTGTATTTTTATCTATTCTATGTAATAAAAGTGGGAATTGATCAATTTTAAGATCATTCTGAAAATAATAAAGAAGGCCATTAAGCAAAGTGCCAGTATAATTATTATAACCTGGATGCACAACAATACCTGCAGGTTTATTAATAATTATTAGATCCTCATCCTCATAAACAACATTTAAATCCATGGGCTCAGGTAAAACTTCACTAGGAGCAGGTGGATTAGGTAGCATTACACGAATTACATCGCCAGGCTTTACTTTGTAATTAGGTTTCCTGGGAATATCATTAACTAAAATACAACCTGCATCAGCAGCATTTTGTATTTTTGTTCTGCTAATACTTTCGATTTTTTGAGTTAAAAATTTATCTATGCGCATTAAAGATTGTCCAGGATCAACCTCTATTTTATAATGTTCATAAAATTCATCATTAACTTCTATAATTTCATTATCATCATACATAATTTGATAAAAAACATTAAAAAAAATAAAATATTATCTATTAGAAAGATTATATTTTTCTAAGCCTTCTTGTAACCATTCCAGAAATTTATTAGGATTTTTATTATAACCATACAACTCATTTAATATTCTACCATTATGATCTATGATAACATACATAGGTTGAGATTGTCTTTTAACTAAAGAAAATTCTAAGAAGCTCCATTTATCACCAACAGTGCGTAGTTTCGTTTTGACATTACCATCTTCAATAGTAATGCTTTGCTCAGGAGAAAGTAATGTTTTGTCGTCAACATAAAGAGATACCAGGACAAAATTGTTTTCAAGGAAATCTTTGACCTTGGGATCTGTCCATACACTAGCTTCCATTTCTCTACAATTAACGCAACCATAACCACTAAAATCTATCAATAGAGGTTTATTAACATTGCGAGCAAACTCAATGGCAGGAATTAAATCTTTGTAATCGGCTTTCACATGTTGCTCATTAATATTAAAATCTTGAGTATAAATAGGTGGTAGAAAAGCTGATACTCCTTTTAAAGGAGCTCCCCAAAGTCCTGGGATTAGATAAAAAGTAAATGCGAAAGAAATAAGAGCTAAGAAAAATCTTATCACGCTCAAATGTTGCTTTTTTTCTTCCCCTTTGAATCTGATAACGTCAAGGAAATATAAACCCATAATAAAAGCTATAGCTACCCAAATAACTATAAAAATTTCTCTATCTAAAATACCCCAATGACTAGCTAAATCGGCGACAGATAAAAATTTAAAAGCAAAAAATAACTCAATAAAACCAAGAGTAACTTTTACAGTGTTCATCCATCCACCAGATTTAGGCAAATTAGAAATCAGTTGTGGGAATAAAGCAAAAAGAGTAAATGGCAAAGCTAAAGCTATAGAAAATCCTAACATACCAATAAATGGTGCTAGGTACCCCTCAGTAATAGCTTCTACGAGTAAAGTTCCTATTATGGGTCCAGTACAACTAAACGACACAAGTACTAGTGTGAAAGCCATGAAAAAGATACTAAATAATCCTGTAGCTTTTTCTGCCCTTCTATCCATTGCATTAACCCAAGAACTAGGTAAGGTCAAATCAAAACCTCCCAAAAATGCTATAGCAAAAACCAATAATAATAAGAAGAAAAATACATTAAACCATGGATTAGTAGATAAAGCATTTAAAGCATTAGCACCGAAAATTAAAGTTATTAAAAGTCCTAAAGATACATAAATAATGATAATAGAGAGACCATAAATAGTAGCATCTTTGATGCCTTTCCTTTTATTTCTTTTAATAAAAAAGCTAACAGTAAGCGGTATCATCGGCCATACGCATGGGGTAACTAGTGCTACTAATCCACCTAAAATGCCGGCAAGAAAAATGCCCCATAGAGATCTATCAGAAGTTTTGCTCTCAGATTTTTCGACTAGATATTGCTCGTTATAAGCTTGCAAAGCTGAATCTAACGGATTTATACCAAATATTTTTGTAAATTTAGAAGTATCAATTCTATTATCTAATTTATTTGAATCTTCGTTTGTAAGTAAATTATTCTGTTCATTAGTGTCATCTTCAGGTATAGGAATATTGGAGAGCTGAGGTGTATATTGAGATCCATCAATAGGTATAGCAAAAGCATTTTTTACCATTACACACATACCATCATGTAAACATGCTTGACCTGAATAATATACTTCAATATTAAATTTTTCTGGTTTTAAAATTTTAATTTTTTGAGTAAAAGTAGCTTCCCCTTCAAAAAAAGTTGTAGTAGCTCCTAAATCTGGCTCATATTTTGATTTTGGTTTAGGTGATTCTGTAGTATTTCCTATCAATTTATAGGCAGGATTTTCTTCAAAAATAAACTCTCCAGGTAAAGCACCTTTAGTTTTTAATGAATATAAGCACCAACCATCTTCTATATAAGCATTAAAAATAATATTCGCTTCATCAGTAGATATTTTTTTAACTTCATAACTCCATGTAACAGGTTCCTGACCAAATATAAAAATAGGAATCAACAAAAAGAAAAATATCTTTTTAAACATAAAAGATAGTATTTTTAATAATTTTACAAAAATAAAAAAAACACAGTAAAAAATAAAAAAATTGATAATAATCAATGTTATAAATTTTTGAAATATAGGGAATCGATGCCATTGTCATAAAAATTAGACTATAGAAAATAAAAAATTTTTTTAAATAGTAACAAAATATAAGAAAAGATTTATAGGGATGCAAGTCAAGTATAGAAGCTGTTGATAAAAGTTTTTATACTTGACTTAAAAATTATTTTATAGTTTATCAAAGTTTTTAGTTAAAATTCTACTTATAAAAAATTATTATTTAATTGACTCTCAATTGAAAAAGTTTATTAAATATTATTGGCTAGGTATCTCATATAGCCTTTCCAATTGATATCACCTTCCTTTGCTCCTAATCGTACAATAACCAAATCATTTTTATAGCTTATGCAAATATATTGTCCTAAAAGACCTACTGCCATCAAATTACCATCTGCATCTATTCTCCAATGATAATGATAAGATATCTCTCCATCTATAGGCTGTTCTACATCCATTATTTCATTAATCCATTTCTCAGGTATTATCTGATTACCCATATAATTACCCTTATTCAAACAAACTAATCCAATTTTAGCGTAATCTCTGGCTCTCGCATTTAAACCACAAAAAGCTTTTGCCGTAAGATTCTTTGTATCATCTACATTTAAAGTAGCATCATATTCCATATGTAGAGGTTGCCACAATTTAGTTTCATAGTATTGATACAATGGAGTGCCTGTGGCATTCTCTATAGCTAATCCTATCAATAAAGTATTGACACTCTGATATTTATATTCTCCTCCAGGTTCTTTAATTAATTTTAATTTACGAATTTTCCCTTTTAGATTATTACCATAATAATATTTACCAATTTCTGCAAAAGGATTAAAATAATTTTCATCGAATTTTAATCCAGACTTCATATCTAATAAATGTCTAAGGGTAACATTACTCATATTTTTATCCTCAAAATCGCTAATATATTTAGTAATCGGATCATCTACACTATTTATATATCCCTCATCTATTGCTATCCCTAGTAATAGAGCTATAACACTTTTATTTGCTGAAAAAGATGTATGTATAGAGCTGGCATCATATCCAGGTGCATAATATTCATAAATAATAGTATCATGTTTTAAAATTAAATAAGCATTTGTTTCGCTCACCTGAAGCATATCTATGAATGTATTAATATTTTTAAATTTATTTTTCTTTAAAAAAAAGTCTGGTGAGAACCAATTATCACTAGGAGATATATAATTAATTTTCAGTGGGTGAGGATCTTTAGTGTGTATGAGCATCTGAGGAAATTTTTTATAATCATTTATGTCAGCTACATTATAAACAACCATTCTGCCAAAATAGCAGCTATTTAGAGTAAAGGCTATAGTAGATAAAATTATTCCTTTTTTCAAAATATTCATTTTTATTGCAAAAGTAATAATTGCATATTATACTGATGAAAAAAATCAATTACCTTTGTAATAATATTATAAAATGATGAATAATTTTTGGGCAATAATACCAGCTAGGTATGGAAGCACTCGCTTTGTAGGTAAACCATTAGCACAAATTGATGGATTACCGATGATCATTCATGTATTAAATAATGTATCTAAAAGTAAAATTAAAAACATTTATGTGGCTACCGACGATAATCGTATCTATAATGTTGTAAATAATTTTGGATACAATGCTATAATTACTGATGTGAATCATAGAAATGGTACCGAACGTGTAAATGAGGCTGCAAATATTTTGAATATTCCCAATAATGACTATATCATTAATATTCAAGGGGATGAACCTTTTATTTCTTCTAAATTGATAGATGATTTAATAGATTTTGTTTCAGATAAAAATATCAAATTAGCCACTGCAGCGTCGTCTTTTGAGAATTTTGATGAATTATTCTCTCCTAATAATATTAAAATCACTACAGATCTCAATAGTAAAGCTTTATATTTCAGTCGTTCTATTATTCCATACAATAGAGATTTAGATTGCAAGGAATGGTTAAATGCATATCCTTATAAAAAGCATATTGGCATTTATGTTTATGAAAAAGTTATTCTCAATGAATTAACTAAGCTAAAACCTACATTGCTAGAAGAGACTGAAAAATTAGAACAACTCAGATGGTTAGACAATGGCTATAGCATTTATGTGATGGATACAGATTATAAAAGTATAAGTATAGACACTCCTGAGGATTTACAGAATATTAAGAAGTTTATTGTTTAATAAACTTCTTAGAAACAATTTGATTTTTCTCTGTTTTAAAAATAATCAAATAACTACCAGGAGCTAAATTAGAAATATCTATTTTCTTAGTAGTATTTGCGGCAATGTTTTCATTAAATATTACATTTTTTGTCAATAAATCTGTAAAAGTCATAGTGAAATCTTTTCTATTTTTATTCTCAATAGTTAAAATATCATAAGCAGGATTAGGATAAATTGTCAAATTTAAATTATTATATTGTTGAATATCTACAATAAATGTTGGATTATTAGTTAATATCCACTTTAGTGGATCAAAAGTAATATTGTCTGGCATAGGTAAATGGATTATAAATTCTTGGTCTTGAGAATTATTATTTAAGATTATAGTAGTATCATTAGTAGAATTATAAGATAATAAAAAAGGAAGTGGCATTTCGAAGAAATCACTAGCTATGAATGATGCTTCTTGATGTACAGTTATCCTGAAACTATTATTATCTATTTCGTTTACATAAAAAGTATACTTGGGATATCCTTCTCCATAAATCCAATCATTAAAAAATTCGGTTAAAGATGTATCAGCTATTTGCTCCATTACATTTTTGAAATCCTCGGTCTTTGCATAGCTATATTTATATGTTTCATAATATTGTCTTGTCCCATTAAAAAATAAATCATCACCTAAGACCCATCTAAGCATATGTAGTACATAGGCAGCTTTTCTATAGCTGAGGCGAGAACTAAATATTCTATCTACAGAAGTAGTATCATACACATATACTGACCCACATGGCAAATATGTAATAAAATTTATAGAATTGTCTTTCCAATTTGTAAAATCTTGAGGAAAAAATTTCTCTTGAGATAATGCAGTGAAATATGTAGCAAATCCTTCATTCAGCCATATATCGTGCCAGGAACCACAAGTAACGGCATCTCCATACCATTGATGTAACAATTCATGTGCTAAAAGTTCATAATCGAAACTACCAACAAAGCTCACTGTTTGGTGTTCCATGCCACCGCCCCATCCGAAATGCACATGTCCATATCGCTCATTCATAAATGGATAAGGAGCTATTAATGAATCATAAAATTTAATTACTTTACTAAAATTTGTCATTGCATTTTGTGCATTGTTATATGCAGAGCTCAACACATAATTATCTATTCTCAAATCACCATCTCGTAGTGTAACATTAGTGTCAAAGTATTGATATGGAGCAACAGCAATAGCTACTAAATAAGTTGCTATTGGATATTTATGTTTCCAATGAGTTAAAGTTCTGCTATTACCTAAATCTATTGTGGCTTGTTCTAATCCATTTGCTACTGCTACATAACTGGATGGATGTTCTATAAAAATATCTATAGAATCTATTTTGTCACTTAAGTCATTTTTGCATGGCCACCAATCTGGAGCACCATATGGTTCAGACAATGTCCATAACCACTGAGAAGAAGAATAGAATGAACCAAAACCGCTAGCTTCTGGTGTGCCATGATAATATACTATTATGCTATCTAAATTTTGAGAAATTAATGATAAATTTGATATTAATAGTTTTTTATTATTGTGAGAAAATGTAACCTCATTACCATGATAAATGACAGAGTCTATTACCAAACAACTATTAGCATCGAAATCAATAGTATCTGCATTTACTAAAGGAATAAATTTTGTTAAAACATAACCATTAATATCACCTGAACCGGGATTAACATTTATGTATAATCTGTGATATTTGATATCGTAACTCTGTCCTATAAACTTTACAGAACTATTAGCCATAGAACGGGGTTCAGCAATAGTTATGACCTGAGAAAATATTAACAAAGGACAAACAAATAATAAAAATGAAAACCAATATTTTTTCATATTTATAAATTATTAACAGATGAATATAAATTTTTTATTTTTTTCAATAGATCAAAAGCATTATTTAGAGGCCATTGAGTTTCTGCATCACTGAGAGCGGATTGAGGATCTGGATGAACCTCCATAAAGATGCCATCAGCACCTGCTGCTATGCCAGCTAGAGCAATAGTTGGTACATAGTCTCTCAGCCCATGAGTAACACCATCATTGTGATTAGGCATTTGTACACTATGAGTAGCATCTATCAAAACTGGATAACCAAAGGATTTCATACGTGGTATAGCTGTCATATCTACTACTAAATTATAATAACCAAACATTGACCCTCTTTCTGTTAAAAAAATATTATTATTGCCAGTAGATTTTACTTTATCAATAGCAAATTGCATACTTTCAGGAGACATAAATTGTCCTTTTTTTATATTAATAGGTTTACCAGTTTTACCAGCAGATAGTAGTAGCTCAGTTTGTCTACACAGAAAGGCTGGTATTTGCAAATAATCTACATATTGAGCTACTTCTTCGCATTCCCAACTTTCGTGTACATCTGTTATTACAGGTAGTTGATATGTTTTATGTATTCCTTTCAATATTTCTAGAGCATTAATTCTAGGTATTCCTCTGAAACTATCTACTTTTGAACGATTAGCTTTCAAGTAACTACTTTTAAAAATTAAATTCAAATCTAATTCCTTAGCAATTTTTACGAGCTCTTCTGCCACTATGAAAGGCATTTTATCATCTTCTATCACACAAGGGCCAGCTATTAACCACATAATATTTACTTATTATTGTTATTACTAATATACATTTTAGATTTTTCTCCCAAATAGCCAGAATGATGGCGTTTAGCATATTCTTCTGCAGTAAAATTAATTTTTTTCATCATCAAAGTTACTAAAATATCTCCGATGACGGTCATTACTGTTGTAGATGTAGTAGGAGTGAGCCCTAGTGGGCATACTTCTGGAGGATTGCCAGTAAGTAATGTTATATTAGCTTTTCTAGCCAATTCACTATTTCCATTGCCAGTAATAACTACTATAGGTATATTGGGAACTAATCTATTAGCCAATTCTATTAGTTGCAAAATTTCATTTGTTTTTCCAGAATTAGATACTAATAGTAAAATATCATTTTTCTGAATGACACCTAAATCGCCATGTTGTGCATCTGCAGGATGTAAAAATATTGCTGGAGTTCCAGTACTACTAAAAGTAGTAGCTATATTTAGAGCTATTTGACCGGCTTTGCCCATACCAGAGGTAACTAATTTACCATGTTTTATATGTATTTGTTCATATATTAAATCAATAGCTTCTGTATATTTATTCTCCATTGGAATATTCCTAATAGCATTAGCTTCTATCTCTATAATATGTGAAATATAAGAATGTGAATCCATTTTTTTACAAAATTACATAGTAATTTTAATATTAAAATTTAAAAAAAATTTTTTTATATTTTTGCTAAATCAAAAAAAAAATTAAAACAATGAATAACGATATAAAACGCATAGAAAAAGATACTATTGGCGAAATAGCAGTTCCGGCAGATAAATATTGGGGAGCTCAGACAGAGCGTAGTCGACTTAATTTTGAAATTGGTTCAGAGTTGATGCCAAAAGAAATAATACAAGCATTATCCATTATTAAAAAAGCTGCTGCTAGCACAAATGAAAAATTTGGCATTTTAAATCATAAAAAAGCTGAATTAATAATGAAAGTTTGTGATGAGATACTATTAGGCGAATTAGATGACAATTTCCCACTTGTAATATGGCAAACTGGCTCTGGCACACAAACTAATATGAATATTAATGAAGTTATTGCTAATAGAGCTCACGTGCTTAATGGAGGTAAATTAGATGATAAAGAAAAAATTCTCCATCCTAATGATGATGTGAATAAAAGTCAATCTTCAAATGATGTTTTCCCATCAGCATCTAATATAGCAGCTTATACTGTTTTAGTTAACAAAACTATTCCTGCACTGAAAAAATTAAAAGAAGCAATTGATATCAAAAGTAAAGAGTTTGAAAATATCATAAAGACAGGACGTACACATACTATGGATGCTGTGCCACTAACACTAGGTCAAGAGTTCTCGGGATATGTTTCTCAGCTAGATTATAATATTAAAACTATAGAGCAATCTCTGACACATTTAGTTGAATTACCTATCGGAGGTACAGCTGTTGGTACTGGACTTAATGCACCCAAAAATTTTGATATAGAAATTTGTAAAAAAATTTCAGAATATACTAATTTACCTTTTAAACCTGCAAGTAATAAATTCGAAAGCATATCTACACGTGATGCTATAGTTGCTGCTAGTGCAGCACTTAAATATACAGCAGTTAGTTTATTTCACATTGCTAATAATATTCGTTTTTTAGCTAGTGGTCCTAGATGTGCAATAGGAGAGATAATATTACCAGCTAATGAGCCTGGCTCTAGTATTATGCCTGGTAAAGTAAATCCTACTCAGGCAGAAGCACTTACTATGGTTTGTGCTCAAGTAATAGGTAATGATTTAGCTATTAATATTGGTGGTATGAATGGGCATTTTCAACTTAATACTTTCATGCCTATGATCATTAATAATTTTTTAAAGTCTGCTAATTTGATGACTGATGCATGTATTTCTTTCTGCGATAAATGTGTGATAGGTATACAACCTAATATTGAAAGAATAAATATGCATCTAAATAATTCTCTAATGATGTCTACTGCCCTCACACCTATCATTGGATATGATAAAACCTGTATGATAGTTAAAAAAGCATATGAAGAAAACATTACTTTAAAAGAAGCTACTATATTACTAGGTTTTTTATCTGCTGAAGATTATGATAAAATAGTTAATATACAAAAAATGATATAACAAACACAAATAATAATTTTGTTTTAAATTTGCAAATATATAAAAATAAAAAGTTATGGCAAAAAATGTTCCTGAAGTAGTAATGAGTAAAGTAAATCTAATAGGTGAAACTACAAATATAAATGGAGACCTATCAACAGATGATGATCTTAGAATTGATGGGATAGTTAACGGTAATATTAAATCTAATAAAAGAATAATTATAGGGACAACGGCTACAATAAATGGCAATATTTCAGCAAATACAGTTGAAATTAATGGCACTGTAAAAGGAAACATTGAGGCTTCAGAAATTCTAATTTTGAAAGAAACCGCTATATTAGAAGGTGATATTACAGTTACAAAATTATCAATATATACTGGTGCTAGATTTAATGGTAAATGCTCAATGAATGATTTGTCTAATTAATTTTTTCAGTGAAAAAAGAAAATCTAGATAAATACATAAAATATAGTAACCTAGCAATACAAATGTTAGTGATAATAGTAGGTGGAGCATATTTAGGTAAATGGTTTGATAACAAGTATAATACAAATAATTTATATACAAGTATAATTGGTGTAATAGCCACAATAATAGCTATATATATTGGTATCAGAGAGTTGATAAATAATAAACATTAATGTGGAAATATTTTGGTATATTTTCTGCTTTTAGCATTTTATTACCTTTGTTATGGATAGTTTTTAAACCTATAGACATAACAATAATGTTATTTTGGTTTGTTAATTTTTTAGTCTTCTTAGGTATAATACTTTTTGTTAATTATAAAAAAAAATTATTAAAAAATAAACCTATAGTTTATTTAGCTATCGATGTGGTGAGACTTTTAGCAGTTTTAATATTTTTTATAATTTATATTACAGTTTTTAATATGAAATCTGCTATATCAAATGCTCACATAATAATGTTTGTAGCGTTATATTTATACTTTTTATTTGCTTATGTTTTTATTATATTAAAACAATTAAAATAATAATTTTTATGTAAAAATACTTACTGGTGGTATAAGCTAAGAGAGTGAGAAAACAACATCTTTGTTTAAAATTAAGGATTATAAATTTTGTTAATTTTACTTTACCCTTGTACTCTTAATTATTCTGAATGAATATCCATACTTTTCTTCATCCCTCATTTTAATATTTATCAAAAAATACATATCATCAATTTTTTTCTGTTAATTTTGCAAAAATTTTTTAACAATGGAAGAAATATTATCGATGCTTGGCTTTATAGTTTTAGTAGCTATTCTAATGTTTATTGATCTGAAAGTAGGTAAAACTCAGCATCATGTCATGACACTGAAATCTGCAGCATTGTGGACAGTATTTTGGATTGGTGCGGGTGTATTATTTGGCTTTAGTCTATTGATTTGGGGACATCATATACATTCCATTCATTCAATGGAGGATTTATCCTTAATCATACAAAAGCATCATCACATGATAAATATTAGTGGATTATCATTTGATGAAGCATTGAAATTATATAGACAAAATCTCACTATAGAATATTTTACTGGATATTTCATAGAGAAATCTTTATCATTAGATAATATCTTTGTGTGGTTACTAATATTTATGTCTTTTAACGTACCTGAGAAAAGTTATAAAGATATATTATTTTGGGGTATAGTAGGAGCAGTAGTATTTAGATTTATTTTTATTTTTGGATTATCATCGCTATTAAGTGCATTTGAATGGGTACTTTTCATTTTTGCTGCTATACTGCTATATACTGGTATTAGAATGTTCTTCAGGAAAAAAGATAATGAAGAAAAAGAAAAAGAAAAGTATAAAAATCATTTTTTAGTTAAATGGTTTTCGAAATTTCGCCATTTCTACCCTGAATATGATAGAGGTTTCTTTTTTAAGAAAGGGGGATTTACATTTGTTACTGGTAGTTTCCTAGTACTTTGTATTATTGAATTAACAGATGTTATTTTTGCTATAGATTCTATACCAGCTATATTTGCTATTACTGCTGATCCATTTATAATTTATTTTTCAAATATTTTTGCTATTTTAGGACTTAGAGCATTATTTTTCTTAATTTACCACGGCTTACGCAGTTTATATTATTTGAATTATGGATTAGGAGCTTTACTTACTTTGATGGGAGTAAAAATCCTTGCTGCTGATTGGTTACACGAAATAGGATTTACAAATGTTCATAGTTTAATATTAGTATTAAGTATCATTACTATTACTATTGTTGCGTCATTATTAAAAAAGAACCATTCAAAAGTTAAAGTAAATGTTGAGAAGTAATAATTGCGGAGAACTCAGAATAAATGATTTAGATAGCCAAGTAAGTTTATGTGGGTGGGTGCACCATATTAGAGATTTGGGTAAATTATTATTTATCGATCTTAGAGATCGCTATGGCACTACTCAAATATATTTCGATGCTAATAATAAGCCTGAATTGTATCAAAGAGCTAAACAATTAGGTAGAGAATATGTGATACAAGTCATTGGTACTGTCAGAGAGAGAAGTAATAAAAATCCTAAAATGCCAACAGGTGATATAGAAATCGATGTAGAAGAGCTAATGGTGCTTAATTCTTCTCAAATTCCGCCTTTTACTATAGAAGATGATACTGATGGTAGCGAAGAGATGAGATTGCAATATAGATATTTAGATCTTCGTAGAAATGTGATGAAAGACACAATGATTTTTAGGCATAAGCTTAATTTATCTATCAGAAATTTCCTCAGCGAACAAGATTTTTTAGAAATAGAAACTCCTTTTCTAATCAAAAGTACTCCTGAAGGTGCTAGAGATTTCATTGTGCCATCTAGATTAAATCCTGGTAATTTCTATGCTTTACCTCAATCTCCTCAATTACTGAAGCAATTATTGATGTTTGCTGGCATGGATAGATATTTTCAAATAGTGCGTTGTTTCAGAGACGAAGATTTCAGAGCAGATAGGCAACCTGAATTTACACAGTTAGATTGTGAAATGTCTTTTGTAAAGCAAGAAGACATACTAAATCTATTCGAAAATATGATGAAAAATCTTTTTAAAAAATTACTCGATATTGATTTGCCTACTTTTCCCAGGCTTACTTATAAAGAAGCTATGGAAACTTATGGTAGTGATAAACCAGACCTTCGTTTTGATATGCCTATCATTAATTTATCTGATAAATTAAAAGGTAATGGATTTAAAATCTTTGATGAATCAGAATATATCGGAGGATTATTACTAGCTAATCAACCATCAGTATCACGCAAACATATAGATAAATTCACTGAATGGGTAAAAAATCCTCAAGTAGGCGGCAGCGGACTTGCATACATTAGATATGTGGATGGTCAAATCAAATCTTCAATTTCTCAATTTTTTACTAATGAGTTTCTACAAAATGTCATGGTTTCATTAAATGCTTCTACAAATGATATTCTATTTATTATTAGTGGTAATAAAGACAAATCTTTGAAAATTTTAGGAGATTTTAGACTATATTTAGCAAAAGAATATAATTTAATACAAAAAAATATATTTAAACCTTTATGGGTAATAGATTTCCCTATGTTTGAATGGGATGAAGAAAATAAACGTTTCACTTCTTCGCATCACCCATTTACAAGCCCATTGGAGGAAGATATTGATTTATTAGATACTAATCCATCTATTGCCAGATCTAATGCTTATGATTTGGTAATGAATGGTGCAGAACTAGGCGGTGGTTCTATAAGAATTCACGATAAAAATTTGCAAAAAAAGATTTTCAAATTATTAAATTTGACTGATCAAGAAGCAGAAGATAAATTCGGGTTCTTTTTAAAAGCTCTAGATTATGGTGCACCACCACATGGTGGAATAGCTTTTGGTATTGATAGAATAGTAGCTGTCATGCTCGGACTTAATAGCATTAGAGATGTGATAGCTTTCCCTAAAAATAATATGGGAAAAGACTTGATGATGCAGGCTCCTGCTCCTGTATCTGAAGAGCAATTAAAAGAATTACATATTAAAATTCAATAATTTTATTAATATTCTACTTTATAATTTATAAAGATTAACTTGTATTGAAATACTAAAATAGGAGTTGATTTTTTATGTATTAATACTTTTCAAATCAAATATCACAATGTTTGCATATTTCCAAATTATTGCCAATCAATGTCTTTTGTCTAATTGCATTTAATTCTTGTGAACTCCATATTTGTTTTATTGTTTTTTTATGCCAGGTTTCGTTGATTAATTCACCATTTTTATCTTGGCAGCATATTGCTATTTGTGCATTTTGTAAAAATATTATTTCTTTCCATAATCTATAGCAAGGCTTGGGTAATGATTTATTTAATTGTAATTTGTCATTATTGATTTTATATCTTCTATATTTTTTATTATTTGGTAAATAATCTATAGCGTCATCTTCTAATTGTGCATTTTTTATCCTTATAGTAACATCCAATTTTTTCATCATTTTTTTAAATTGGTATATTTCTGATTCATTATGTTTAAAAACAATATATTGTATAATTATTTTTGGATTTTTTTTATTTAATTTTTTTTTAGACTCTAGTAGATTGCTTATTGCTTCAAAGACCTTATTAATTTTACCGTTAATTCGGTATTTTTCATAAGTCTTTTGAGATATTCCATCCATAGAAATGATGATTCTATTTATTCCACTCTCTACTAATGCTGTAGCCATTTCTTCATTAATATTCTGCGCGTTAGTAGATATTTCTACAAAGTAGTTATTTGCACGAAGATATTTTATTTTTTCTATTATTGTTTTATCTAATAATGGCTCGCCTTGGAAATATAATGTTATCCAGTAGATAGATTTTGGTAGTTTAGTGATAATTTGCTGAAAATCTGTGAGTGTCATTATTGCTGCTGGTCTATCAATATTCCCTTGTCCTCGATCGCAAAACAAGCATGATAGATTACATTTGCTGCTAGTCTCAATGTGAATAGCTAGTGGTAGATTATAAACTTTTATTTTTTGAAATATTTTTGAAAATAAATATGAATAAGCAAATAATAGCATATTTATGTTTCTCATAATCACAAGTTTAGTGCTAGCAAACATTTTAGCAATGATTGAATATGTAATTGATTATTATTAGCTATCTACTTTGTCGTTATTATTTTTTTCAATAGACTTTTCTATATCTGAAGTTATTTTTTGTATTAATGGCACTCCTTGTAGTGTTTGAAGTGCTATTATCCTAAGTAAAGTATATACTGGCACACTTAATATCATACCTACTATACCAAATAATTCTTCGCCAATAATTAATATTAAAAATACTTCAAATGGAGTACTTTTTACGCTCTTAGCATATATATTAGGTTGTAGAATGAAATTATCTAAAGCTTTTATTGATTCAAAGCCAGCAATAGTTATTAAAATCGTCCAGATTAGTTGTGTATCTGCTCCAGCTGTTAGTGTAGATACTATTCCTAATAATATTGCTATTATAAGTGCTATTAATGGACCGAAATAGGGTATAATGTTGAATAACCCCGCAAAAAATGCTATTAATATTGCGTAATCGTAACCTATCAATGTGAAAACCAAGAATATTAATACGAAAACAATGATTTGATCAATTAAGATTCCTAAAAAATATCTAGACAATAATACTCGTGTATCATTTATGATATTATCTATGATAGTATGATAACGTTCTGCGAATAATGATTTTACTAATGATGGAAATATATTTTGATCTTTTACTATAAAAAATGAAAAGAAAATCACTGTAATGACACCTATTACTATATCTCCAAAGGAATTTATGATATTTGTGAATGTTTCTTCTATGTTAATGCTACTTTGGAATTGTGTTATGTATTTTTGTATTATTTGAATAAAACTGAAATCATCATTAGCTATTTTGTAATATTTTAATGTGTCTTCTAGTGGTTTAAGGCTTGATTGTAATTGTAGTAATAAATTATCATAGTCTATTGTCAAAAGTGAAGTCAACTTTGTTATAATCGGAGGGAGCACATAAGCAAAAAATACTATTATTACCCCAAAAAAAATTATCATCGATAGTAATGTAGCTATAGAGGGGCTTAAATGAAATTTTTTTATTTTTATTTTTAAAAATAAATTTTTTATTGGTGAAAGTATTAGTGATATTACAAATGAGCTCAGTAAATAGATTAAAACTCTAGGTAATAGTATAAATATTAATACTATTACTATGAGGCTGGGCAACCATACATACCATTTTTTAAATATGTTTGCCCAGAATGGCTCTCCATTATATTTATTTGGCATAATTAATTATAAATTTGCAAATTTAATAAATTCATCTAATACGATTTTATGATCAAAAGCTAATAATGGTAACTCTGAAAGACTAAACCATTCTAGCTCAGCTGCATCATCTCCAGCTTGTGCTTTGTTTATTTCATATTCTTCGGGTAAAATTGCATAAAATACTACGCTAATGACCCTGGTACGTGGATCTCTTTTTGGATCACTATAAGCCTTGAATTGTTTTAAAAAATCGATATCTAATGATGTCTCTTCTAGTAGTTCTCTATGTGCAGTGTCCTCTAATCTCTCATTTTCTTCATTAAATCCACCTGGGATAGACCACATCCCTTTATATGGCTCATTCTTCCTTTTAACTAATAATACTTTATTTTTATGTATGATAATAATGTCTGTGGCTACAGCTGGTCTAGGATAATCATAACAATATCTTTTTTTTAAATGCATTTTTTTAGTTTATTGCAAATTTATATTATTTATTCAAGAAAAATGATTTAATTTTACTAAAATTTTAAAACTCAATTTTATGAAAAAAATTTATTGTTTAATTATTATTGTTTTTTTGGCTTTTTATTTAAATGCTCAAACGCCATTAACTACAGCTGTAGATTTCGCTGCTACAGATGTTCATGGTACCTCGCATAATCTTTTTACTTATCTAGATGCAGGTAAATATGTGCTTATTGATTTTTTTTATACAGCATGCGGCACTTGTCAATCTAAGGCACCTGAGGGTAATGCTTCTTATATTTATTTTGGGTGTAATCAAGGAGATGTTATATTTTTAGGCATAGATAATGGGGATTCAGATGCTGAGGTTATAAACTTTAATACTCAATATGGCATAGAATATCCTACTATTAGTGGTGATAAGGGAGGAACTGCTATATGTAATAATTATGGTATTACTGCTTATCCTACCTATATATTAATTGCTCCTAATAGAGATATAGTCGAACAAGATATATGGCCATTTTCAACTGCAATTTGTAATTATACTCTCGAGAGTTATGGCATTCAATCTATGCCTTGCCAAACATCTATTAATGATTTGTTAGCAAAAACAATTGCTATCTATCCTATCCCTGCTCAGGCAGAATTATTCATTGATATCCGAAATAGCAAACTTAATAGTCCTATTTTATCAATTTATGATGTTACAGGACAAATTATTTATTTAGAAAATTTGAAAACAAATAATGCTGTACATACTATTAATACATCTTTAATAGATAATGGTTCTTATATTTTACAAATTGTAGATAATTCAGAGGTGATTTATAGAAAATTAATATCAATAGCTCATTGATAAATATATTTAATGAAAAAGGGACTTATTTGATAAGTCCCTTTTTCATATTTACATTTTTTTTAATTATAATTTCATTCCTATTGTGAAAGAAACTAAAATATTATCTAATGATACAGCAGCCTTTGGCTCTGGTTTGCTAAGCATTTCCATCACTATTGGGTCGTATAGATATCTTTGATCATTACGTATATAATAATTTACACCTACGTCAAAAATTAATTTATTTTCTCTTAATCCAAAACCTAATCCCATCACATGAGTATCGAAATTTTTGATATTTTTGTATGGAGAAGAATAGTATGCATATCCAGCTCTAATAGCTAATGGTTTCAATACCCATTCAGTTCCTATTCTCACGTTATTCCCATATGTTAATTCATTATTTATTGTATTATTTAAATCAAAAAAACTAGTATTAGCATGTTTATTGCTAAAATGATTTTGGCTGTAATCTGTCCATTCATATTCTGCATCTATAAATCCATATTCACCTATTGTGAATCCTAATCCAAAGATAGCTCGCATAGGGTTGTAATATTTATAATTGTAAATGCCTTTTGGGCTTTCATCATTATAATTTTGACCATAAACATTTGTTTCCATAGATGCATAATATGAATCGTTAAAATCAAAATATGTAGGGCTATGAAATGCGGCAGAAAATTTAAACCATTGTATAGGTTTATAAATCAATCCTATTTTAAAATTTATACCATCACCAGTAGTTTTTAGATAATTAAAAGATTCTAAAGATTTAAAATATGGAATAGTATCTTCCTTGTCTATTTCTTTATATGATGTTTCTTTTTTATAAGATAATATATCGAAATTCAATGCTCCACCTATATATAGTTTATCTTCATAGTTTCCTGCTACAGAAAGGTTTATTTCGTACATGCTACCACTATTTATTTCGATATATTCTTGTCTGACACCTTGAGATACTATGCCAGAATAAGCAGTAGGATTACCAGGTAAAGTATCTAACAGCCATGTGTTAAAAGCAAGCCTTGTATCAAAATTATTTAGTTGATCGGGGGTATTACCATTAGCATATGCAGAATATACTTCTACTATGCTACTGTATTGATTATCACCAGATATCATAATCCTGTTATTAAAATCTGCTAGTTTTGAATAACTAACCCCAAAATTCAGGTTTTTCCAACTTGAATTTTCATTCAAATTAGTAGCTATCATTATACCCATACTTGGAAGTGATACTACTGTTTTTATATCATTATTAGAATTGCCTAAATAATTAGAGTTTGATACAAAATTTGATATAGAAAATGTGCCAGATATTTCAGATTTTTTATATACACCTAATCCCGCTGGATTTATGCTTACCCCACTAACATTAGCACCTATGCCAGAGAATGCACCAGCTACAGCATTAAATCTGCTATCTCCATAAGGAATTAGATAAGAATATCTCACTGCATCATCTAAATTTTGTGCTATTGATGCAATTCCAGTTAATAATACTATCACTAAACTAAAAATTAACTTTTTCATATTAATTAGAATTTTATATTAAAAAATTTTATCTTCTTCCACCACTTGATGAACTACTACTAGAACTACGTGGAGAGCTGGATGATGAGCTAGATGATTTAGATTGAGATGAACTGCCAGAAGATGATCTACTCGGACTGCTGCTCGGTGAACTATAACTACGTGAAGGAGGGTTAGAGTAGCTTTTTGATTGCACAGGTGCAGATTGATTAGTAGAAGGTCTAGTATAGCTACGACCTGTAGATTGATTATTTTGTGAATTAGATTGCTGTGGAGGTCTTTGATATTGAGTATTTGGAGCAGATTGTCTTTGATATTGTTGAGTAGGTTGAGTATTTTGTTGTCTTTGAATAGGCTGGGTATTATTAGTAGGTTGAGTAGATGGTCTTTGTTGAGTAGGTTGAGATTGCATATTTTGCTGTTGAGTAGGTTGAATATTTTGTTGTCTTTGAATAGGCTGGGTATTATTAGTAGGTTGAGTAGACGGTCTTTGTTGAGTAGGTTGAGATTGTATATTTTGCTGAGTTGGTTGTTTTTGTATTTGAGTAGGTTGGCTAATATTGATTTGATTATTTAGAGGTTTATTAATTTGTTGTTGAGTATTATCTTTATTTTCTTGTTTAATAGCTTGATTAGTAATCGATGTAGCAGGATTAGCATTATTTTCTAAAGGTTTTTTCTGTAAGTTATCTATTTTAGCATTACCTACACCACTCTGTATGACATTATTATCATTTTGTTTTTGCAAAGATTCTGTTGGTTTATTAACTGATACTTGTTCTAATGGTTTGTAACCAGCCCTGCTGAGCCTTTCAGAAAAAGTTTGAGTAGTAGCTACAGTTCTATTCAGAGGTAAAACTGTTTGAGTTTCATTTATTGTACGATTAGTTCTGCCACTAGTAGAAGTAGAAATATAATCTCTAGGTCCATAATAAACAGAGCCTGAATGAACATCAAAAGGATTATAATAATAATATTCTGAGCCATAGAATCCATTATAATAACCAGTCCAGAAACCATCCCAGTAGCCATGATTATATCCATGCCAATATCCAGGATATCCCCATCCATAATGATATGGATAATACCATCCTGCATAATAGTTAAATGGGTAATATCCCCAATAAAATGATATTCCTGGTCTCCAGAAAGGATATGTTAGGTAAACCGATATACCAAAATACCATGGATCATAAGTATACCAATACATATTAGTGTACCATGGATCATAATATCCAAAACCAAGCTCTGGATAGTAAAATCTACGAATACGAGATGAATAAGAGTAATCATAATAATCTCCATAGTAATTATTAGTTATATATGTATTTCCATTATCATCAGTGTATGTTTCGGAATAGTTAGGTTGATCTTGATAGTATTCTTGATTATACTGATATTGATTATCCTGCTGTTGGTAATCTTGCTGATAATCTTGATTTTGTGCATTGTTATCGGGATATTGATGAATATTAGGATTGTAGTAAACATCGTCATAGGGCTGACTCTGTGTATAATAGTTATTTATAGTGCAGCTAGATATCATTACTCCCACAATGAATAATAATAAAAATTTAATGGTTTTCATATAGCCTCCTTTTTTATAAAAATACTGCAATTATTATACCATAAAGTTAAATTATTATAAAATTTTTTGTTGTTTAGAATAATTATAAATAGCAAAAAGGCTAGATAAAAATAAGGGAAGTGCTGGTATCCTATATCTACTCAATGATCCATAATTAGCTGATGATAAACCAACAAAAAAAATAAATATTAATGAAAATACTAAAGCGAAAATTAAAAAATCATTTTGAAAAATAAATTTAAAAAAATGCCACCTAATTTTGTATAACAAATAAGCTGTAATAATAAGAAGAGCTAAACTCTCTAAAGCAGCTAGTAGCATAGTTAAATTATCAGCTTCCCAAATAAATGGGCCAAAAAATCCAAAAAAAACAGCTTTAGGAAATTTAGATATAATACTAGGAATAGTTGGTTCGAATTCTCCAATGTCATATTTATGTTCACTATAAGTTACATTTTTTAGAAAATCTTGCTGAGTTATATATGCTTTGTTTATGGCACTTTGTATGCTACCATATGGACCTAAAGATGAGCCTATAGATGTGTAAATGACTATTGAAATCACAAAAGCTAGTAATAGTCCAAAAGGAGCTACAAAATATCTAATAAAGCGATTCTTTATTTGCCTAATGTATGATAAAGAAAATAACAAAACCAATGATGGTAGTAAGGCTACAGCTACATAAGGTTTTATTAATATAATTATATAAAAATTCATAATAAAAAGGAATAAATTACCCAAAATATTTTTTTTATAAACAAAAATTTGATAAAAATTATATATACTCCATAAGGCAGCACCATAAATAAAAGTATCTTTTAATATGCCACTGCTCCAAAAAGTAGGTGATGGGAAAAAAAGAACAGCTATAGCTGCATACTTTGTAAAATTGGGAAAAAGTTTATTTAATAATGTGAACATTTTCCATTGTCCGATAAAAGCAAACATAGAAACTAATATGGTAGTAGAGATATAATTTTGAGTAATAAATAAAATAGGAAATGCAAAACGTGAAACAGCTAATGTTTTAGGATCGTATAATAGGTCAGTAGCTGGATATCCAGTATTTACAGAGAATAATCTATAATAATTTTCTGGATCGATATTCCCACTTATAATAATTCTAGTAATTTCCGAGGGATGATAAAAAAAAGAATTTACAAGACATTTAGCATTATAGCAATACCAATAAGCATCCCCACCACCATAAAAAAAATAGTAAATCATTATAAAAGCTATACTCATCAATATTTTAAAGCCAAGTCCATACATTAGATATTTATGTAATGGATTATCAGTAATGATTTTACTATAAAAAAAAACTAATGAAAATAGAGCAATTATTAGAATTAGTGAGATGATGATATTTTCGATAGAAAAAATTGGATCTAATCCCATTATATAGATTTATTCTACTAAATTAATATTTTTAATTTCGAAAATATTGCCAGATTTATCTAAAATATATCTAGCTTTAGTGCCAGTTTCTTTAATAAATTCATAAACTTTATAACCAGCAGCTTTGGCTTTTTCGAATACAGTATCTGGTTTCCAAAATTCTAATGCTATATGTGCAAAGGCAGAATTATTTGTAGTATTGGTGAGTAATAGCTCGATTTCTAAATTAAATTTTTTTACTCTGTAAACTTTTATCTGCTCATTATTAAAAAAAGTTTTTGCAATAGAAGGATGTAAATAATATTCTCCTATCAATTCAAAACCTAAAACATTTTGATAAAAATTTTCTACTTCATCAGAAGAATTAATATTTATAGCTATGTGCCTCAACATAATTTGAATAATTTATCGCAAATTTACATAAAAGATTACAATTAAATAATACAATTATACCCAATAAAAATCCAGAAATTTTTTATTATCAATGGTTGCTAAACGCGGCTTTTGAGTATTTATATTTTCACCATTTAAAATTTTTTGATAATAGAATAAATATTTTTTAGCCATTTGGTTAGAATTGAAAATATCGCGAGCATAATAATGGCATTTTTTTCTATCAAAATGTTCTAAGTGGGCTGCAGCATATATTAAATCTGATAAACGATTAGAAAGGACACCAAAATCATTAGTTACAATCTCTGGTAGAGAGCCATACGGAGTGCCAATAACTGGGCAACCATAATATAAACTTTCGATAATAGCCAATCCCATTGGTTCGTGCCATAAAACTGGGAAAAGCAAAGCTTCAGATTTATTCATAATGTTTGCTTTGTAGCTATCATCCACCATTCCATGAAAATGAATATGAGGGTTCAATGTGATACGAAAGCCCATAGATAAATTGATACGATGGCCTCCCATAACTTCTAAAGTTTTTTTATTATTCTGAGCAATTTTAATAGCAGCTTTTAAATTTTTTACACGCCAAGCAGCTTTGCCAAGAAAATGATATCCATATCTATTTTGCAAAAAATCTACTGAGGGATAATCTGACCAATCCATTCCGTTATAAACATATGCTTCTGCACCATATCTTTTAGCGTGTGATTGAGAAACAAAATTTGTATTGATTGGGAAAATTTTATTAGGATTATAAGTGTTGCCATGAACAGTGAGCAAAAAAGGTTTATTTAATTCTTCATCTATTTCAGAATGTAAATTGACAATATCTGTATCTATGGGAATTTGCTCATTGATATTTTTATTTTCATCTATATAAATAACATCAGCAAAAGGGCAAAAAGATTCTTTAGCTACTAAATATGTAATTTTATTACCTAATTTTTTTAATTCTTTACCTAAATACCAAATATCTCTAGCTGTGCCTCCATAATATTTTGTAGGTATTTTACCTTTATAAAAAATAGTAATATGCATCTTTATGTAATTATTTTAAAATTAATAAAATTGCTATTTGTAATTAATTAATAATTTTTACAAAAATACTATTTTTGGTTCTATAACGTTTTAAATAGGTAAAGAATAAAAAAAAGTAATTTAAAAAAAAGAATTTTATTTATTATTGTACTCTTAAATATTAACCACAAAGTTCTCAAAGAAGACACAAAGAACACGAAGGATGATAGAAATTTACCCAGTGAGATAACTACTATTATACTTTGAATGTATCTTTTATTTTATATCTCACGGGGTGAATTGTCTGAACTGGGATTTGTGGGATTAAAGGATTTTGGAATTGAATTTATTAATTTGTGCTTATTTGTGTTCATTTGTGTGCATTTGTGGACAATAAATAACAATTGGACAGTTAAAAAATTTACTCACAATAAACGTTATAGAACCCTATTTTTAAATTTCTTACTAATTTTGAAATACTTAAAATTAAAAAAGATGACAAAAGCATTATTACTATTTTCTGAAGGATTAGATAGTATATTAGCAGGTAAAATATTAAAAGAACAAGGGATACATATAACTGCTGTGAAATATATAACACCTTTTTTTGGCTGGGAGCTAAAAAAAAATCCAGAAAAATATTATAAAAATATAGAAGAACTTGGCTTTGACGATGGAGAAATCATAGATATAAGCACGGAATATTTAGAATTATTAAAAAAACCGAGATACGGTTATGGATCGCATGCTAATCCGTGCATTGACTGTAAAATACTAATGATAAATAAAACTTTTCAATTAGTAAAAGAGGGGAGAGCAGATTTTATCGCCACAGGTGAAGTTTTAGGTCAGAGACCAATGAGTCAAAATAGGAATGCTCTAATATTAATTAAAAAAAATGCTGAATTCGAAGATTTATTATTACGTCCATTATCAGCAAAATTACTATTTCCTACTAAACCAGAGAGAGAAGGTTTAGTAGATAGAGAAAAATTATTAAACATTAACGGTAGATCTAGACATGAACAATTGAGCTTATCTGAGAGATTTGGCATAAAAGATATTCCAAGCCCAGCAGGTGGTTGCCTTTTAACAGATCCAGTGATAGGAGATAGAGTTTTAGCAATACTAAAGAACGATTTACCTCTCAATACTATAACTGCTGAACTGTTAACCTTAGGTAGACATTACATTGCTGATAACACGTGGATAATGCTAGGTAGAAATTATGAAGAAAACAAAAAATTATTTGAAATAGCTGCTTCACAATATAAGATTTATTGTTTGAGTGAGCCATCACCATTAGGAATAGTTTTATCAGGAGATAATAACATAGATAAATTGTTTGAGTTATTAGTTAAATATTCTAAAAAGGCAAGATTAGCTATAGAAAATGGTAAAGAAGTATCACTGCAAATAGTGAAAAATGCTGATGATATTTAGTATTGTTTTAATATTTATTTTTTAAGCAGACAGAGTTTAGGTGGGAGACAAATAGCTCGCTGTATGAGAGGTATTGGAGGTGCTGCATTACTGTGTTATTTTTATATTTGTAAAATCTATCAAATATACAAATATTTTGTAACTATTTAATATGTTAATATTTATTAGAGTAATAAGTTAAATTAAATTCACCATCTTTATAAACAAAATACCATACTGGCACATCATCTTCGTATGGTTCAAGATATAAAATATCATTTTTTACCTGTTCTTTTTTTATATATTGTCTATATTCCACTTCCTTTATACTATCAGTAGGATATAAAAAATCTTTATGTCCATTTATTACAAAAAATAATTTATTGTCTATTTCGAAAAAACCTATATATTTTAAATCTTTATCATTTAATTCTTGACAGTATTCAATGCTAATCGAACATCTATCATCATATTCATCTACATTAACTACAAAATATGCATTTTTTATAGGAATATTATCAATCACATACTTAATTATCAACTCTCTAAAGCTATCACTCAATTTATATTCTACCATTTGTTTTTCTACCATTTTAAATCCTGATTGAGTGAAATTTAAGTTAATAAACAATAAATTTATTAAAATTAAAAAAAATAATTTTTTCATAATCCATAATCTTTTTGTGTTGAATTTTTATTATATGGAGTATATTTACCATTTTTATAAATATTAAAGTTAATTTGAGGTCTATTAGGATATGCTATGTTATACCATTCTGATACAGATCTGGAAAATCCTATATCTTTATCCTTATTATCTAAACTGGATGGATAACTATTCCATGGATAACTATGATTTAATTCTCTTTGTATAACCATATTATAATTGTTTGGTTTATTATATCTTGCCATGGTTCTCTTTGTATAAATCAATAATACCTAACCCTATATCTAAATAAAATAATCTATTATTATAAAAATAGAAAACCATTGTTCCATATTGAGTATTAAATGGTACTACTATTATATCTTTTTTTAATTCATCTGGATTATATAAAGATGAATAGTGAGAGATAGCGTATCTATCATTATATGAATCAGGTAATTTTCTTTTTATAAACGACATTTTAGTATTTTTATTAAAAATTATATCTTTTTCTGCAACCAATTTAATATCCTTATTATTTTTAAAGAAAATATTTGATAAAAATAGAACACCATTTATCTCAATATAATAAAAATCATCCCAGCTATAATGTGTAGAATTGTATCTTACCCATTTATCATTTTCTAATAAGTTAATATGCATATTTGATTTTGTTTTTTTAGGGACACCTAATAACTTATAAATCTCTTCTTTGTTCGTAATTATTGGTATTTCTTTATTAGTACTAAAAATATTTTGAATAATTAAATCATTATATTTATTATCAGCATTATATCCAATATCATTATTGTTACAACTAAAGAGTGTTGTAATAATAAATAAAATAATTATTCTATTAATAATAATTTTCATATTTCTTAGAATATTTTTCATTTATTCTTATAAATAATCTTGGTACACCATGGCTACCTGCTGGATCATAATATCTCGCCCCGAAATATATGTAGCTGGCCTCGTTGTCTAGTTCCTTAGCGGTGTACATAAAAAATATTTTTATTAGGTAAAATTAATGAATATTTTTGAATATTTAAAAACTATAATTGTTATATTATATCATTAAACTTATCCCAACACTAATGAGATTTAACCTTATAAACTGTATTTATTGAATTATATATTTTTCTAAATCAGTATTTATAACACCCGCTTTAATTAATGATAGTATGCCTTGACCATGAATTAGATTTAATAAAAATTCATTTATTTTTAAAAGCTGACATGCATCTGATATTAATGAATTTTTTTCTATTTTATATTTCTCACCTTCAGTAATAATACTATTTGTTATTTCATAATAACCAAAATTTTCCATATACCACAAACGTAGTGGTAATATACAGTTAGCTAAAATTTGTTTTTTATTTTCATTTGTTAATAAATTATCCATTTTATTAAACCAAAATTCAGTACCATCTTTGATTAATCTTTTTAAAAAGTTATCTTCATTTATTAATTCATTAAATGATCTTACTGCTTTGACTATTCTTATATGAGGATATGCATTAGGCCTCACACCTTTATAGTTCCATATATTCTGGGCTATAGGAACAATATTATATTTTTTGAGAATATTTTTAGTAGAATTTGTCAAATTTGTTTCTATGTTGGCTGCATATAAATAAGTATTTATAATATTTTTTAATTCGTATTTATCATAAAAAATTTTGTATGGTATTTGGCAAGCGAGCATAACCATTGCAGTAGCATTAGCTTGTAAGCCCATTGCTCTAAAGTAACTTACATATAATGTTTGGATTAAATCATTGCTGCCATAATCATTAATTAATTGTTTGCCAATCATTTTTATACGTGCTATCCCTGCTATAAATAGATCATTTTTAGAAATATTCATTAAATTATTTTCAATTTCATTTGTTGAAATATTTTCTATTGGTATCTGTAGCCTAAAAGGTATGTCTAATATAGGATCAGATGAAGGAAAGCAAAAAATATGAAGAATCACATTAGAGTAATGTGGATCATTTAAATGATTATGTCGTTTATAGTCTTGCTCAAAAATATGCATTTCTGTATTACCTATAAGCTTTATACCATTTGTCTCTATAACAGTTCCTATATAATCTGGACCATCATGTAAATTATATTTTCCAGGATTTAAAATTTTTATTATTTTATCATCATTACATTTAAAGTAGCTATGACCGTAATTTCTAGCCCACCATTTATGTAATTTTATTTCTTTCACTTATTTTTTATTTTTGTATAAAATTATATTATTTTTATGAAATTTTTCAAAATTTCTTCATCATATTTTGAATTACATTTTGTTGTATTACTTTTTGGCATAACAGGTGTTTTAGGTAAATTAATTTCTCTTTCGGCTTTATCATTAGTGTTTTACAGAATGATAATAGCTGCTGCTTTTTTATTTTTTTTATTAAAAATTAAAAAAATTAATCTTAGTTTAACAAAAAGGATCCTGTTGATTTCTGTAATTACTGGTATAATTATGGCTTTACATTGGTATTTGTTTTTTTATGCTATTAAAATTTCTACAGTCTCATTAGTTTTAGGTCTATTAGGTACAGGTACTTTATTTACTTCTTTATTAGAGCCATTATTACTTAAAAAGAAATTTTCTTTTGTAGATTTAGTTTTTGCTATTCCAATTTTAATTGGTGTTTTGCTAATTTATTGGGGTGAACCAGTGCAATGGAGAGGTCTTGTTATAGCTATTTTATCATATTTATTATTTAGCATTTTTAGTGTCATAAATAAAAAAATTGGTTTTAATAATGATACTTTGGTGATAAGTTTTTGGGAATTTCTAAGTGGTGGGATTTTTATGTTTTTTCTGACATGGATAAATAATGATTTATCATTTCCTAATATTACAGATAGTTTCTATTTATTGATTTTAGCGATTGGCTGTACTGCTTATGCTTTTTCTGCTCTAATAAGATTAATGAAAACTTATAGTGCTTATCTAGTCATCATGCATGTAAATCTAGAACCTGTTTATGCTATTATACTATCTGTAATTATTTTTGGAGAATCAGAAATTTTAAGTTTTTGGTTTTATATGGGTGCTGCTATTATAATATCTTCGTTATTTTTTTATCAAATTTGGTACTCTAAACAAGAAAAATTAAGATAAATTTTTAAAAGAATTGTTTAAAGAACAGCAAATAATAGTAAAATTTTATAAAAGAATTTGAGTAATCAAGAGCTTAGGTAAATTCATTTTTAAGATGTGGAAGTAGGGTAGAATGGGGGATGAGAAATCTCTTTTGAAATTTTGGGGAAATTTTAAAATCAATATTTTTAATTATTTGTATTTTTGTTTTTGAAAACATTAAGATAATAGTTTAGTTAAAAAAAGCAAAATAATAATGGCATCTACGATTAAATCTGATTTTATACAGCAATTTGAAAAAATCAAATTTGATATTCAAACTAAAAATTATGCAAATATATATTTTGCTTACGGGAAGGAGGCTTATTTTATTGATCAGTTGCAACATATCATAGAAAATGAAATATTAGATCCTGCAGACAAAGATTTTAATTTATATATTTTATATGGCAAAGATACTACTATACCAGATATAATCAATATAGCAGAGAGTTATTCTTTTTTTGGCAATTATAAAGTCATTTCTATTAGAGAGGCTCAAGAGCTTAGTTTAGCTAATTTCGATTTATTCGAGAAATATTTTCAAAAGCCTATGTCTCAGTCTATTTTATTTTTTGCTTATAAAGATGAAAAGTTAAATAGCAAATGGCAAGCTTTATTAAATAAAAAAACATCCAAAGTAATAAAATTTAATAGTAAAGGCTTATATAATTATCAAATTCCTAATTTTATAGAAGATTTTGCAAAACAAAGGGGGTATAAGATAAATCCTCATATTACTAAGATATTGGCTGATAATTTAGGGACCAACCTTTCGGTAGTTACTAATGAACTAGAAAAATTATTTATTTTAGTGCCCTCTGGTGGTGAGATTACTATGCAAATAGTAGAAGACCTTACTGGCATCAATAGACAATATAATGTTTATGAATTACAAAATTCCTTAGCACAGAAAGATATTAAATCTATACAAAATATTACTTTATATCTGGCATCTAGCGATGAGAGAAGTTCATTATTCATAGTTATTCAAAATTTATTTAATTTTTTTACTCAATTATTAATTTATAAACAAAATAATAAAAGAAAAGCTGAAGCTGAATTATTAAAATTGATGCATTTATCACATGCTTTTTTTCTAAAGCAGTTCCAGCAAGCAGATAAAAATTATTCTATATCATCTATAATAAATATTATATCTTTGCTGCGTGAATATGATCTCAAAGCTAAAGGTGTAGGTAACCGTTCTTTTGAACAGCAAGAGTTATTGAAAGAATTAATTGTAAGAATTTTAAAATCATGATAGAAATTTTAGAAGTAAAAACACAAAAAGACATCAAAGAATTTATTGATTTGCCTTTTAAGATTTATAAAGGTGATAAATACTGGATACCACCTCTTAAAAATGATGAGAAAAAAATGTTTTCTCCAGATACTAATCCAGAATTAGGATATTGTGATACGCAATTTTGGTTGGCAAAAGATAATGATAAGACCGTAGGACGCATCATTACTATGATTAATAATAAATATAATGAAAAAGTTAATAAAGCTTATTCTAGATTTTTTAAATTTGAATGCACCAATGAAGAAGTAGGTGAGCAATTATTATTATTTGCAGAAAAATGGGCTAAAGACAAAGGAGCTACTTACATTCATGGGCCACTAGGTTTTTCTAATCTAGATAATCAAGGATTACTAATTGAAGGTTATGAATATTTACCTTCTATAGCTTCTACTTATAATAAAAAATTTTATCAAAATGTTTTTGATAAATTAAATTATCAAAAAGAAAACGATTGGGTAGAGTTTATTCTATATCCCGAACAGCATATAGAAGATAGGGTTCTCAAGCTGAATGAAACTATCAAAAAAAGATATAATTTAATAGTAAATTCTTTCAAAAAAAGTCAAGAGCTCAAACCATATATTCCACAAGTTTTAAAAGTTTTAAATGAAGCTTTTGCTGATTTGCCTTATGTAGTGCCATTTGATGATAAAACGGGTAGTTATTACATAGAGAAATATTTCCCTTTATTAAATCCTAATTTAGTAAAAATAATTACCAATGCTGAAGGTGAAGCGATTGCTTTTATTGTAGGCTTACCTTCATTATCTAAAGCTATGCAAAAAGCTAATGGTAAGCTCAATCCATGTGGGATTTATCATATTTTAAGGGCAATAAAACATCCTAAAGTTGTAGATTTGGCTCTTACAGCTGTATTACCGCAATTGCAAAGACAAGGAGTGGCAGCTGTATTAATAACTGAATTACAAAAAGAACTTATACGCTATGGAGTTAGAGAGGTAGAGACTACTGGGATTTTTGAAATCAACACTCAAGCTATTCAAACATGGAAAAACTTTAAACATATCCAGCATAAACGCAGAAGATGTTATGTGAAAGAGCTGTAATTTATTAAATTAAAAAAGATTTTATAACTTTGTAAAAAATATATTGTATGTCAGGTCATAATAAGTGGTCAACAATTAAAAGAAAAAAAGAAGCAAACGATGCTAAACGTTCCAAAATGTTTACTAAAATCATAAAAGATATCACTATAGCTGTGAGAGAGGGAGGACCTGATCCAAATTCTAATCCAAGACTTAGATTAGCTATAGCTAATGCTCGTGGTGTAAACATGCCCAAAGATAATATTCAAAGAGCTATTAATAAAGCAAATGAAAAAGATTCTGCTAACTATGTAGAAATAGTTTATGAGGGTTATGCTACTCATGGTGTAGCTATTATCGTAGAATGTGCTACTGATAATCAGCAAAGAACAGTTGCTAATATTAGAAGTTATTTTAATAAACATGGTGGTAGTCTCTCTACGAGTGGTTCTCTTAATTTTATTTTTGATCAAAAAGGTGTTTTTCGTATTAATAAAGAAAAAATTTCTAATTTTGATGAATTTATGCTAGAAGCAATAGATGCAGGTGCAGAGGATGTCGTAGAGGATGATGATATGGTCATAATATTTACTCCTAGAGAAAATTTCGGCACGATGCAAAAAACCTTAGAAAAATTAAATATCGAAGCAGATTCTTCTAAACTAGAACGTATACCAAATACTTTTGTTAAATTAGATAAAGATCAAGCTCTTAAAATTCTTAAACTGATAGACTTGCTCGAAGATGATGATGATGTTCAAGAAGTATATCATAATATGGAACTCCCCGATGAAATATTAGATGAGATAGAAGGGTAAAATCAATCATAATTAAAAATTATAAAATTATATCACAATTTTTTTCTAACTCTTATCAAATTTAATTTATCATAACCATAATAGTAATTACCTAATCAACGGTTCTATAACGTTCATTGTGGATAAATTATTTTATCACAAAGGACAAAAATTATAAATTAAAGTTGATTAGTTGATTAGTTGATTAGTGATGAGGAGTTTAGTAGGATATTAGTTGTAAATTAGTCCACAAATTAACACAAATGAGCACAAAATTAACCCTGACCTATAGGTCAGGGTATG